>JABSOJ010000215.1 GCA_013216005.1 Alteromonadaceae bacterium
GATACCTAACCGATTGTTAAATTTAGCAATAGTTCATGCACCTGTAAAATCGACCTGAGTGAAGTGCAGAGGCATGTAAAATAATAACACTGGATGAATTTAATGACTGATAAACCGTCTTATGAAAATCGAAAACAACTGGAAAATTTATTAAAAAAAGGTTCATTTGCCCACACCCAAGGAAATTTTGTTCTTGCTGAACAATGCTGCAAGGAACTTTTACAGCTAGAGCCTGAATTGGTGCCTGCACATTTCTTAGTCGGACTTATTGGTTTGGGCACAAAAAACAGACAAATTGCCTGCGGTGCTTTCCAAATAGTGGTCAAACTGGACAAGGATCATGTTGCCGCCTGGGCACAATTAGCCAATCTCTACATGATACGAGGCATGGTTAATCTTGCCGATCATGCCATGCAGGAAATCCGTAGAATTCGCACTGATGACCCGATGATATTATCCCTGATGGGCACCACTTTATCACTGATGGGTGAACATAGTCTCGCTAAAGCAGCTTTTGGTAGAGCTTATACCCTTGACCCCGAAAACCTGGAATATACCCATAACCTTGCGAACAATCTGGTCCACATTGGTGATACTGAAACATCAGGAAATCTTTTTAGTGCCATTATCAAAAAACATCCCGACTCACCTCAGACCCATTGGTCACTTTCCCAGTCTCGAAAAGCTGATAATAATTCGCATATAGAGGAAATGAAGAAACTTTGTAGCAAGAACAATAAGGCTCCTGTCTCACAATCATTTTATCATTATGCCATCGGCAAGGAATTTGAAGATCAACAAAACTGGGACGAGGCCTTCGAGGCTTTTTCTAAAGGTGCAGCAGCTGCAAAGTTAAGGACTGACTATGATGAAGCCGCTGAAATCAAAATGTTTGACTATTTAACTGAACATTTTACCGAAGAATGGTTAGCTAACAGTGGTCCTGGTATTGCCGATGCTTCGCCCATTTTTGTTCTGGGTCAGCCCCGAACAGGCACGACCTTGATTGAAAGAATAATCACCAGTCACTCTGAAGTACATTCAGCCGGTGAATTACAACAGTTTAGACTTGCTTTAGGCAGACTGGGTAAAAACATTAACTCCCGGGGATTTTCAGCAGAGCTATTTGCTTCAGCAAAACAAATCGATGGAAGATTATTAGCGACAAAGTATATGGAAACCTCAGGAAGAATGCGTGGTAACACAGCAAAATTTGTTGATAAATTACCTTCAAACTACCTAAATATCCCCCTTATTCTGAAGGCTTTACCCAATGCCAAAATTGTTCATGTGATCAGAGATCCTATGGATGCCTGTTTCTCAAGTTACAAACAGTTATTTGCTGATGCTTACTTGCATTCCTACGATCAGGAAGAAATGGCACGACATCATGCAAGGTATCTGAAGCTAATGCAGGTCTGGCGAGAACGTTTTCCAGGGCGATTCTTTGATATTTCTTATGAAGAGACATCGCGTAATTTAGAATCCAATGCACGAGCATTAATCGACTATCTCGATCTTCCTTGGCAGGATGAATGCCTGAATTTTTATCAGCAAAAAACAGCGGTAACGACTGCAAGTTCCGTACAAGTAAGGGAACCAGCACATACCCGTTCAATCGGTCGTTGGAAAAAATATCAACAACAGTTGCAACCTATGGTGAAAACATTACTGGAACATGGAATTAACATTGATTAACACCAAAGAAATTAACCAAGAGCATGACCTACACTATGGGGGTATTCTTTAAATTCTATTGATTGGCTAATGTACAGTTAGTGTAAAAATTGTAAATAGATAATGTTGCCTCTACCCTAATAATTGACCGTAATCATAATAATAATATTAGAAAGCCGGAGAACGTGATGACCAGAAAAATATCAAAGCGCGATAAAATCAATACTCAAGAATTTAATAAAAGTTATATTTCAAAATCCATATCAATGGCCATAATGGCTTCTTTGATTTCTATACCAGTTTATTCCGAAGAACAACCAGCAGAAGAAGAAAAAGCTGAAGTGATCATAGTCACTGCCACCAAAAAGAATGAAACCCTTCAAGAAGTTCCGCTGGCAGTCACTGCCTTAACCGGGGACTTTATGAAAGATGTACATCTTGTCGATGTCATGGATATAGTTGCTTATTCCCCTGGCGTTAATGGTTCCAGTCAAAACAGCTTTCTTGATTCAATCAACGTTCGTGGCGTTCGAACTGAAGATTATGGCTCAGGTGGTGATCCTTCTCTTGGCTTTTTTAAAAATGATCAATATGAAGGGCGATCTGGTGCCGCAATAAGTACACTATTTGATATGGATCGGGCTGAAATAATAAATGGGCCTCAGGGCTTTCTGTTTGGCCGTAATGCTATTGGTGGTGCAATAAGCGTGCACTCTCGTGAGGCGGAGCTAGATATATTTGAAAGTAGCCTTGACGTAGATTTAGGCAGTTACAGCCTTACTAAGCTTAATGGCGCAGTAAATATACCTATTAATGATAATTTTGCCATGCGATTTGCAGGCGTTTATCATAATGAAGAATCTCATATCCAGAACATTAATCCAAACGATGCTGTACAAGATACTGATGTCAAAGCAATCCGTTGGTCAACGACCTATGTAAAAGATGCGCTGAAAATTACTACCATGGTTGAGTATGAAGACCGAGAATATCCTGCTGGGCTGTATCGCTTTATCGAAGAAGGTGAACTTTGGGAAGGCTATGATGCTGTCTGGGAGGGTAACCGTGGTGGAGAACGTGACATTGACACGAATTCTCATTGGGGATTACGTGACGAAGCGCAAGTACTTAACCTACAGATAAAACTTAAACAAGAATTTGACTTTGCTGATTTAACCATTAATGCCGGTTATAAAGATCACGATTATTTGTATGCTGAACAATGGCTGCCCTCTCCCCTTGATAATGGTTCTTGGAAAGTTGATCAAAAAGGTGACTATTCTCAAGCGGAACTTAGACTAAATTCTAACGGTGATGGACCACTTTCATGGTATGTAGGAGCTTCATTCTATAAAGAAAATCTTGAGGTTGGTACCTACAACCAAATGAGTGATCAATGGATGTGTGATTACTATAACGCTTATTATGGATTTGAGAGAACTAACACAAATACATGTCAAAGCTTTAGTGATAACTACTCTGACTACTATGGAAGTTACTATACAGAGTCATATTTTCCTAACCTTCTCAATAACCCAGAGTCTGATGTAGTCTACGAAAACAGTTATGTTAACGCTGTAAACGATGGTTGGGCCGTTTATGCTAATCTGGATTATCAAATTACTGATACAGTAAATGTAGAATTCGGTATTCGTCATACCGTTGATAATAAAAAGTTTAACAACTCCCAAGAAATCACTGGCTACTCTGCTGCAACCTTGTGGAATATAGGTGGCACAACAGCACGAGACGATAGTGGTCAACTTATACCAATTACCACTGAAAAAAGCTGGGATGATACCTCTTATAAATACCTGATAAAATGGCAACCCACAGACGATATGATGTTCTATGCCAGCTATACCGAAGGTTACAAATCAGGAGGTTTCGATTCACATGATTTTGAAGGTAGAGATGGCGCAGACCTAGAGACACCTGCTCTGGATGTAACCAATGCTACTGCCCAGAGCGTAAGCTTTGATCCAGAATTTGTCGACTCTATTGAAATTGGTTACAAAGACACCTGGTTTGATTTTACAGACGTTCGTATGACCTATTATAACTACGATTACAGAGGGCTTCAAATCAGTAGACGATTGGAAGGTGGTCAAACGGTTATCTCTAATCTGGGTAATACTGAAGCTAATGGAATCGAAGTCTCTCTCAATACCCAATTGGGTGATCACTGGTCTCTGATGATGAACTATAGCTACATTGATTCTAATGTATACGGTGTTGACGCAGATGACTGTGGCGGTGAAGAAGGTGGCTGTGAAGGCAACAAAATACCCTGGACACCAGAAACTAGTGGAGCCATGGTACTCAATGGTTATTTCCCTCTCGACAGTGGCGCTACAATTACCACCAGTCTAGAAACCTATTGGGAAGATGAACACAGTGGCGGATTTATGTTTGACCGTGTATGGGTTGTTGAAGCATCTCAGACCTGGAATGCACGCCTAGGTTATAAATCAGAGTCAAACTGGTATGTTGAAGCTTATGTTGACAATCTACTCGATGAAGTCAACTATGACAGTAGTTACGATGGTGGTGGTAGCTACCCAGCAACTCATTGGGCATCTTGGAAGCCACGTACCTTTGGTCTTAGAATGGGCATAACCTGGGATTAAAATCCTGATACTACATTGACTGAAGTTAGTCATAAAAGAACCAGTAACAGATATAGCATTACTGGTTTTTTTTGAGCTAATTTATTGTGGACAATTCAAATCGTGAAATTAATTGAATTGGCTATGTACCAGTTAAGTAAGTCTGTGAAATTAATCAATTGTTTTTACAGTATTTATTTGCTAATTAAAGATTTGAATGCGTAGGATGGGTTAGCCATTGGCTAACCCATCCTACAACTATTGTTGACACATTTAACTGTGGCTGACTCATTAAGTCGTTATTTTTCAAACTCGTAGTTCGCACATTTATGTGTGCCTTAAAGTGATGCGTGGATAAATCCACGTACTACGGGTTGCTCGAATAAATCTACATGGATGTGTTCTTCTCTGTTTTTAAATTTTATCAGCAACACTTAACTGGAACATAGCCAATTGAATTGGTGTAACGCAGTGATTAGGGCTATTTATGACTATAAATTTGCTTGAGTGGCTAATTATTTCTGTTTACGCTTGGAAAAATACGACTGAAGAAGAAATGACAACACCATTCCAGCAACCAGAATAGCAATCGTTATCTTGTCACGATGCGATGTTTCCGGCACCCAAATTTCATGTTTGCCTAACCAGTAAAGTAGGTACATAGACATTAACAAGGGCGTAGCAACAATGACAATTTTAAGGACATAAATCGTCTGTATTTTAAAGTAATTTAACATATCTCAAAATCCTCAATTAATGTCTTAAACAAAAATAATATCATGAAATACAGCCATAGAATATAAGCTTTTCTACCCCTAAAGGGGGGGTAGTTCGTGTAAACCCTAAATGATAAAGTAACTTTAAGCACCGAGTAATTGTAAGGGGATCTATGAGTATTGACCTGAAAAAAATACTGAAAAACAACGCTATTAACGAGTGGCGATTGTTCTGGCTCATCTCTATTCCAATGTCCATAATTATAGCCATCGCCACGATGAATGCCGACTTATCCACAGGAGAAGGTGTCTCTCATATGATCGGCTATTCCGTACGGTGGGCGATACCTTTCATCTACTTAGTAGTCGCAGCATCCTCGGTTCAGATACTCTTTCCCGGACCGTTCCCTATGTGGTGGTTACGCAACCGAAAATATATCGGCTTATGTTTTGCCGTTGCGATGGCATGGCAAGGTATGTTCATTTTTGTAATATCGACCTTTCTCCGCGACTACTACTTCAAAGAGATTTATTATTTCCGTGACGAACTCGAAGGAACCGTCGGCTACATATTCCTAGCCGCCATGGTGGTAACATCGTTCCGCTTTGGCCGCAAACACGTAAATCCGATGCAGTGGAAGCTCGTACATAAAGGCGGTATCTATTTTCTATGGGCCTATCCCTTCAGCGTTTATTGGTGGAACCTTTCCTATGCAGATCCAAGGCCGCTTGACTATATATTCTACTATGGTGGTTTCCTTGCATTCGCGATAAGAATTGCTGCCTGGGGTAAGCAACGTCAACAAGCGTTGAAAAAGAAAGCGTCAGGGGGCAGCACGCCCTTGGCGTTAAAAACATTAGGGAGTGCCATGATCTTCTTTGCTCTTATCGCATCGGCTATCGGTATGCATTGGCAAAAGCCACTTACTGCTTTTCTGACGGGAAAACCCTGGTCTGCAGAGCTTGAACTGTGGCTACCTTTTTGGCCTTTTGAGCCTTTTTTACCACTATTCATCCTTGGGCTGGGTACCTTACTGATAACAATAAACATACATCAGGAAAAGACAAAAATAGTAGCCGATCGATTGACCGACTGATTATTTAACCCAATGTACTTGGAAATACTAATTGCTCCACCCTCCCCAATAGGGCTTCGACCTATTGGGGACGCTTGCCATTCAGATCACCGTCCTCCTCATTCATAAGTCATAAGTCATGCTGACTCCACTATCTTTCAAATGGACAGATTTCCTACGAAATTTTTAATATCAGTACTGTAAATCCACTTAACTAATTGTTTAATATTACATATACCTACCCTAACTTGGTATACCTTTTACTAATATTTACGTCTACCTTTTATATTGAAGGAAACTAATAAAAAAAAGGATATTCACTTTTGATCTATCAATATGTAGTAGTGATGCATTATCTAAATACGCTACTCAATAGTTTTTTTTATCTGACGTATTGAATACGTCACCTTGGAACTAAAAATAATATTGGAGATTATATACATGAAAAACATAAGAAAAATAGCAATACCCATCATACTGACATCCTTGCTTACACCATTCGCCTGGGCAGGCAACACCACGCACGATGTGGTGATAGTAGGCGCTGGTAGTGCAGGTTTATATGCCGCAAAAACCTTAATTAATGATGGCTACGATGTATTAATCATTGAAGCCACTGATATTATTGGTGGACGTGTTAAAAGCCATACTTTAGGCTCTACCCGTATTGAAATGGGTGCAGAAGAGCATTATGGGTCCACTAATAACCCTATATGGCCCGCTATCAGAGGCGAATACGGTAATTCTATTTATGTTGACGGCTATCAAGGCTCCGAAGTGTATTCAATGGATGGTGGTATAAATACCTGTTGGGATACCAATAATGCAGTCATTAAATGTTCCAGTGATAGTGATGTTACTGATAACGATGCTTTGTTCGATTGGTATTGGGACCCCAAAAACCATAACGATACCGACACCATGGCCCAATCTGTAGAAAAAGAATATGGTGTTGATGCTAACCATCGTGCTTATCACCTCTACGACGAAGGTTTTGCTGGCGGAAATTATGCAACCTCTCTTCATAAGATAGGTGCCAAAGCCCTTGCGTTACAACCTACATTCCGTACAATTTTATAAAAAACAAATAATTAAAAATAACCTTAATAACATGTAGTTAAGCGGATTTT
>JABSOJ010000216.1 GCA_013216005.1 Alteromonadaceae bacterium
AGGCACCAGCTCGTAATAAACGTGTTTGGGCTAGTGTTGAACGAGAAGCTGAAACAGTGATCGAAGAAGCATTTCAAGAAGCCTTGCATCGCGATCCTAAACAGCAACGGAAATGGGTGGTATTAATTGATGGTCATCCACACCAAATTAAACTTATACATCGGGTAATGAAACGTCTAAACGTTAATGCCACAATAGTGATGGATTTCGTCCATGTACTTGAATATTTATGGAAAGCCGCTTGGTGTTTTTTCAACAAAGGTGATGATGCTGTTGAAACTTGGATAGAAGAAAGAGCAATAAAAATTCTGAATGGACAATGCAGCCAGGTTGCCAAAGGCATACGGATCAGTGCCAGTAAACAAAAAATCAGTAAGCGTGAAGCGGTTGATAAATGTGCCAGTTATTTAATCAAAAATAAAAAGCGATTAGCCTATGACACAGCATTAGCAGAAGGGCTACCAATTGCCAGCGGTGTCATCGAAGGAGCATGCCGCCATTTGATTAATGATCGATTAGATATCACAGGAGCGCGTTGGAGTTTAGATGGTGCAGAAGCCATGTTAAAGCTTCGCTCATTAAAATCTAGTGGTGATTTCGACGAGTATTGGAGTTTTCATAAAGAGCAATCAAAAAAGCGACTTTATACAAACTTTAAATTGGTGGATGGATAATTGATAAAATCCGTCGATTTAAAAGAACTACACCCATCGAAATTTAACCTTTATGATGAAAAGACTCAAAAAGGTTAAAGGTTTACCTCTTTAAATCAATGGTTTTAGAAAGTTTTAAAATGCTTTATTAGCTTTTTACCATAAAATAAAACCATTATTAAACTTTAATTATCTAGCCTCTGTAGTCTGCTCAGGTAATTTGAAAATACCAACAAAACATAGTTGAAATTGACAATGTCGCAGTTAATTATACTGACTATAACAATCTGTTTTTATTGTGCTTATCAGATAAATGCAGTGTCAACTTTTGCAAAATAAAATTTTTATTGCGTAGGATGGGTTAGCCGCAGGCGTAACCCATCAAAATATATTTATTCCTGACACTTAAAGGAAAGTTAGTCACAATGTGATGGGTTACGCCGTTGGCTAACCCATCCTACCTCTTTGTTTAGCTTCTTGGATTCAATTTTAGAAATAGCCTATGAAATTAGTCACAATCACTCAAATTCAGCAGAGTTATAGCCTAACCTGAGTAAAGTACATAGGCATGTTAATTATTAACGCTTGCAGATCCATCCTTCCCTGAATAACATCAATTGAAGTCGACATGGCCAAACAAGTTACACCATTCGCATTAAATAAGTGATCAATATTCAATGAGGATAAATTGCCAATAGCAAGGCGCCTGATTGAGCAATAGCTGGCTATTGGGATTGAAGGCAACGCAGCTAGTAGTGATTTAGACCATTTGAATATGATCACTTATTTAGTGCGATTGGTATTAGTATTACAAACCTAAATCAGCTAAAAAATCTTCATCAGCAACGCCATCGTCGCTCGGTGCAGCTTGCTGACTATTTTCCGATTTTTCCCGCAAGGCTTCTTCCATTATAGCGTCAGGGTCAACTTCTTCTGGCACGTCAAAATCATGTAGCTTTATAAATTCGGTTTTCTCTACTGCCAATTCTAAATAGAAAATATTATTTCTACTTGTGGTAAAAGTAACCCGCCTTAATTGAGGACGGTCCATTAACGTATCAATTGAAATTTGTACCAACCTGCTAATATTTAGCATTTTAGGCTGACTTTGTGTAATTGATGTTTGCAACCGTTGACGAACCTTCAGGGTAAAATCACCGACGATCTGATTCATCAACTCCCCCATAACATTTGAAACATCATCAGAAAGGAAGCTTTGAGAAAGCTCCGATTCAGGCATACCCATGCTACGTAAATAATCATGATAAATTTCTAACGCGGCAGCCCCAGTAAAATTAGTGACCACAACACCATTAAAGCCACCATCAAATAATACAAAACAGCCAATATCAGGTCTCAAACAGGTACGGGAAATCTTTTGAACCATGGCAGAATATTGAATTTTATTATGGGTGGCCTTTGATAAAACTTCGGTGAACGATTGGCACAAGGTGATCAGAATGTCTTCCGTTGTTATTACTTTATTTTTCTTCCCCATTCATGATCCCCTCAAATTAAGATAACTTTATGTAACTATAGCAGTAAATAAGAGTTATGGAGCTTATCCATTATGAATAACCTTATTTCTGTTATTTTTACCGCCAAAACACATATATTTGATGAAAACAAACCAAATAGCCGGGTATACCTACCTCAGTATTTTTTTGGTATGATACAAGCAATTATTTAACTTCAACCAAATTTTGGAACTTACTTTTTATGCCAGCTTATGTGGTGGGACACAAGATCCCTGATTCCGATTCAATATGCTCAGCAATCGCTTTATCCTACTTAAAAACAACAATAGGTGAAGAAACTGTGCCAGCACGGCTAGGTGAATTGACACCTGAAACCCTCTTTATTTTAGATAAATTCGGCTTCGAACAACCTATGCTTAAAACAAGTTATGCTGGTGACAGCGTTTATATTGTAGATCATTCTGATATTGAATTAGCACCTGACGATATTGATGAAGCAACGATACTGGGTATTATTGATCATCATAAGCTTGGTGATTTAACCACGAGTACTCCTCTGGAATGTTGGATACGTCCGGTTGGTTGTACCAATACCATCATAAAAATGATGTTCGATTTTCATAGTGTGGAAATTCCGAAAAATATCGCTGGTGCAATGATGTGTGCAATATTAAGTGATACGGTTATTTTTAAATCACCAACCACAACAACTGCTGATAAAAAATGTGTTGAAGCACTGGCCGAAATTGCCGGAATAGAAGACTACAAAGCATTAGGCATGGAAATGTTTAAAGTAAAATCTGCGGTTGCAGGCACACCGATCCGTGTCCTAGTTAAACGTGATTTTAAAGATTTCAATATGAATGGTAAAAAAGTTGGCATTGGCCAACTGGAAGTTATCGATTTAGCCGTTTTTGATAACATTAAAGCTGAATTGACTGCTGATATTGCTAAATTAAAAGAAGAAGGCGATCGTCACAGCGTATTATTACTACTTACTGACATTATGAAAGAAGGCTCTGAATTGTTAGTTGTCAGTGATGACGAAGCACTTTCTTCAAAAGCTTTCAACAAGCCAACTGTTGACGGTAAAGTTTGGTTAGATGGCGTATTAAGCCGTAAAAAACAAGTAGTACCGCCATTGCAGGAAATCTTTGCTTAGTTATCTGTACATCTATAAATTTATAAACCTATATAAGATGGGTTACGCCTCTGGTTAACCCATCCTACAACCAAGCATCTTTAACCTAATATCTTTAAACTAACATCTTAAACCAATAAAGTTACACCATATCGTCAAACGGATTTTCAGTAGGTAAACTAATTACATTTTTGAATTCAGGAATATGTATTTCCTTTTGACTAATTTTAATGCCACTTTCATCCACTAATCCCTGACCGAATTTATAAATTATATCAAATTGTCCGTTATTGGCATTATCCTGATAAACTTTCTGTGCTGCCTCAACACCCACTAATTTTTCCCGATAACTGGCCATCACTTTGTCACCGTGACGTTTCTCCAGCATTTTTAATGTCATTTTAGGAGAAAGAACGGGGGCCGTAGCATTGTTACCGCCAAAGCCTTTTGAATTAATAAAAGCCACATCCATTTCCTGACACTGCCAATGCTCTGTCGATATATTTAAATGTTCATCATAAACATCGTCTGCAACCGCATCAATCGTGGTAATACCCGGCATAATATTATGACTGAAAACACCTAAAGCAACGGCCATTTGATCACCGCTTGCCGGACCAATAGTATGACCAACAAAAGCTTTAGGGGCAGCAACAGGCCAATTGTTAATATCAAAAGTTTCAGCAATCTTGTGATAAATCAATGATTCAGTCACACGGTTTTGCGGCGTACTCGAACCATGCGCTAAAATAAAACTATGCTTTTGCACCGACTCTGCACCTAAAATGTTAGTCGCCAAAGCAACTGATTTAGCCATAGTAATATAATTACCCGGACCAGGAGCTGTGATCGATTTTTTAAAACCGTCAGCATTCACAAAAACATCCGGAACAGAAGCAAGCACTTTAGCGCCCATTTCAATGGCTAAATCGTCATCCATTAAAACAACAAATTGCGCACCTTCACCAATGGTAAAACCACAATTTTTTCCAAATGGACGACTGGTACGACGGTGATCCGTTTTATCCGACCCATCAAGTTTTTTCAAACCTTCTTCATTAGCCAGTGCACTCATATTCCCAAAACCTTCAACTATCTCAGGTGTAATTGGTGCTTCAGCGCTACCGACAACTGCAACCCGGATACGCCCGGCTTGCATGTCTTGAACTGCAGAGCGCAGGTTATATAAAAAGGTTGCACAAGCGCCTGAAGAAGTAAACGTAGTACCGACATTACCGGTAACGTAGGCATTGATAAAATCAGTCGACATAGTATTTAAGCCAAGCGCTAAATTTTTAGTTGTCACCCTTTCGCCTTGTAGGCGATTACGGATCATTCCGCCTAAACCTTCACTCTGAGCCTGTCCTACCACTGAAGCAGAATAAGTACCCACCTGATCTGGACTGATTTTATCTAAAATATCATCCCAGGCGATCCCTGTTGAACGAATCGCATCTGTGGCAGCAAATATTGTTGCTTGTAAACCGCGAGGTTGAAAACGGCTATTATATAATTTAGCGGGTTCAAAACCCGTAGGAAACTGACCCGCGGCCTTAATTGGGTTATCACGATATGCATCATGTTTAATCACCAGTTCATCCGGAATTTCTACTTTAACTTTACCGTCTGCCAATTCTGTTAATATCCATGAATTGGGTACTGGTTTAGGTAATTCTTTTGCCTTTAATTCAAAACAGATTGGGTTTTCACTGGCTCTTACATTCATTTTCTGATGCCAGTGTGTTGCATCGGGATCAAAATGATTTTTTTCAATTTTCCTGATCAAAGTACCGTCTAGAATTTGGTGACCAAACCGGGCTTCGATTGTATCTCTTTCAACAACATTACCTTCCTGATCAACCAAATCACCAGCGTCTAAACGAACAATATTCATCAAAGTAGCCAAACCAACAAAAGTTTCCTGTCGTGCTTGTGCGGTTAATTTGTCAATAACAATGCGGCGGAAGCCCTGGTGAAAAGAAGTGCGTCCGGCAGCGTTAATACCACCCATGCCAACAATTAAAGGTAAAGTAGTCATTGAAAACCTTTTAGTAAAAAGAATAAGACTTCGTTTTTATATTTTATTGTGTTTCTCGGATAAATAATCGGCCTTTTCAGCCAAATAATATGATATAAAGGACACGTGTAGGCGATTAACCAATTATCAGGATAAAAAACATTCATGACAGTGAATACTCAGCCTACAGAAGTGGAAACAGAAAAAATTGCACTTGCGCTGTATGACGATATGCTTGCCATGTGGGTGATCAAAATCAAGGACATTTAACTCGTCTATTTACAAAAACATTACATTCAACCCCTAAAGATTACCGGGCCATGGGTCGAAAAAAATCATTGAGTAAAGTTAAGTTTCTAACTCCATTTTAAGTAATATATAGGTGGACAAACCATTTGTGGCAGGAGTTTAATAGTAAATATGAGGGTATTTTATGTATAATGCTTTCACCTAATAAAAATTAAATTAATCAATATCGTTGGAGTACTTTCAATGTCAGTAGTTATCAGTGGTTCAGGCCTATTTATCCCACCACACAGTGTTTCAAATGATGAGCTCGTTAATGCGTTTAACCAATACGTCACTAAATTCAATGAAGAAAATCATGAAGCTATCGCATCAGGTGACCTAGAAGCACTTAAACCTTCTTCCAGTGAATTTATTGAAAAAGCCTCTGGTATCAAAAGCCGTTATGTCATGTATAAAGACGGAGCTTTAGATCCAAATATAATGATGCCACTGGTGCCTGAACGCCCTGACGAAGAAGTTTCTGTGCAAGCTGAAATGGCGCTGGCAGCAGCAAGACAAGCAATGAAAGCTGCGAATAAAACTGCACAGGATATCGACCTGATTATTGTTGCCTGTGCTTACACACAGCGTGCTTATCCCTCTATCGCCATTGAAGTGCAAAAAGAGTTGGGTTGCGGTGGCTGGGCTTTTGATATGTTAGTGGCTTGCTCATCAGCTACTTTTGGCATTATGAATGCGGCTAATGCTTTACAGGGTGGTACGGCGAAAACCGTTCTGGTGATCAGTCCGGAATTAACGTTCCCACAAATTAATTTACGTGATCGTGACAGCCATTTTATTTTTGGTGATGTCGCTACCGCCGTTGTTGTTGAAAAAGAAGAAACAGCAACTGGTGAGCACTGCTTCAAACTGTTAACACAAAAACCAATGACTTCTTTTTCCAATAACATCCGCAGTAATTTTGGGCATACCAACCGCTGCGCGCCTGATACTATGTTTGCAGCAGACAAACTGTTTGTTCAACAAGGACGTAAAGTATTTAAAGAAGTATTGCCGATGGTGAGTGCTTTAATTCAGGAGCAAATGGCTGAAGCAGGAATTGAAGCAAAAGATTTAACGCGATTATTTTTACATCAGGCCAATATTAATATGAACACCTTTATCGCGAAAAAAATTCTCGGCCGGGAACCACTAGAAAATGAAGCACCTATCATTTTAGATGAATTCGCGAATACAGCTTCAGCAGGTTCAATTATCGCTTTCCATCGCTTTCATGATGATATGAAAGCCGGCGATAAAGCGCTGATTTGCTCATTTGGTGCGGGTTATTCTGCCGGATGTTTGATTATTGAGCATATATAACCCAAGTTATTCCTGATATTAAAAAGGGCTGATATTGAAAAGGGGTGATATTGCAAAATATCACCCCTTTTTTCTAATCTATCAGTGTGAGAATAATTATTTATCAACTTATATTTACTATAAACCTCTAAATCTATAAACCTATAAACCTATAAACCTATAAACCTATAAACCTATAAACCTATAAACCTATGTAACTAGTGCCTGAACGGAAAGTCTACATGTCTTATTACGTATGGGGTGTAGCTGCTTTTAAAGTTTGAAGATCTT
>JABSOJ010000217.1 GCA_013216005.1 Alteromonadaceae bacterium
ACAATTCATTGTCGTGTATTTTTGCGTTTTCTCATTAGATTATTTTACTCTAATTGATACCCCGATTGATTGGTGCCGGTATTTTTGATGAATCGGCAAAACGGGCGCTCGCTAAATGGAAATATGACGCTGGAGGTATATCTCACAAAAATGTATCAGTACAACTAGATTATAAAATGAATTAGCAACTGAACATTTAGGGATATTAACAAAAAAGAGGGGTTAGACAATTGGCTAACCCCTCTTATAGAATTTAATTCATCAGAACTTAATCTTCAAAGCTTAATCTTCAAAACGTAATCAGCAATAGTTATAATCATCTGTAGTAACAATCATCCAAGCCCTACTCATCAGTTGCCTCAAGATTACTCGGCAATATACTCAACAATTTCTAAACCAAAGCCAGATAATGAATGGTATTTAGTTTGTGAGCTTAATAAACGCATTTTACTGACACCTAAATTAGCTAATATTTGTGAACCAACACCAACGTTACGAGAACCAGCGTGACGTTTTACTTCTTTCACTACTTCACCTTTGTCTTGTTTGGCATATTTTTGAACTTGCGCAATAAGATCAAGCGCTGATTCATGCTTGCCTAGAAGTACCAGTACTCCACCCTCTTGACCTATTTTTTTCAACGCAGGTCCAATCGGCCATTTTGCAATACTTTCACGTTGACTGAATAATAAATCTCTAAAAGTATTTTCTAAATGAACACGAACTAAAGTCGGCTCATCCGGAATTATTTCACCTTTGGTCAAGGCAAAGTGCGCCTGCCCGTCAATCGTATCTTTAAAAACAGTTAAATCAAATTCACCAAAAGCCGTTGGCAATTTACATTGAGAAACACGTTCAATGGTCGTTTCGTTTGCATTTCTGTATTCAATTAAATCGGCAATAGTGCCCATTTTCAGATCATGTTTCTGCGCGATAATTTCTAAATCAGGACGACGTGCCATCGTGCCGTCTTCATTCAGTATTTCAACAATAACAGATGCTGGCTCCAGTCCTGCCAAACGAGCCAGATCAACACCAGCTTCGGTATGGCCTGCGCGATTCAAAACACCACCATCTTTTGCCATTAACGGAAAAATATGTCCTGGCTGAACAACACTTAAATGAGTGGCATCTTTCGCAACCGCGGCTAATACGGTGGTCGCTCTGTCCCCAGCAGAAATCCCGGTAGTTACACCCTCTGCGGCTTCAATGGAAACAGTAAAATTAGTACTGAATTGTGCATCATTCTTGTCTACCATAAGCGGTAGTTTAAGCTGTTGGCATTTATCCAAAGTCATCGGCATACAAATTAAACCCCGACCGTGAGTCGCCATAAAATTAATCGCTTCAGGCGTTACCAACTCTGCTGCCATAATGAAGTCACCTTCATTTTCACGATCTTCATCGTCCATCAAGATAACCATTTTACCTTGTGCGATATCATCTATTATTTCTTGCGGCGTATTTAACTTCATAGGGTTTGAACTCATGACAACCTCTTAACATTTTTTAAAGATCGGGAAAAATCCCGAACCAGTATATTTATCTTTTGTTTTTGTTTTTATCTATTGCTTATATTTTTATCATTTTATGAAGCCACTCTGCATTAACAAAGCTTCACTGACACCACTACCTGCTGAAGAAGCATTTTGATCTGCCCCTTTATGCATAATTAAACGTTCTATATATCGGGCAATAAGATCAACTTCTATATTTACCAGTGTGCCAACCTGATAACTGCCAATAATGGTTTGCTCTGTGGTATGAGGCACAATCGTGATGCGAAACTTTCCATCAGCCAGACTATTCACCGTTAGACTGATGCCATCAATCGTTACAGAGCCTTTTTCTGCGACATATGCGGCAAGATTTTCAGTTACTGACAACCAATATTCAATGCTGTTACCATTATTGGTTATCGATAATATTTTTGATACGCCATCAACATGCCCGGAAACCATATGCCCGCCAAATCGCGTAGTCGGTAACATCGCTTTTTCCAAATTCACTTTCTGGCCAGCCCGGTAATTTACAAACCCTGTTCGTTTAAGTGTTTCATTAGAGACATCAGCACTAAAACTGGTTTGATCAAAGGCTACCACTGTCAGGCAAATACCGTTAGTGGCAATTGAGTCACCTAAATTTACATCGCTCATATCAAGTTTACCGGTAGACACAACAAGACGTGCGCCTTCACCATTAATATTTATTGCTTGAATACTGCCGACCGCTTCTATGATTCCAGTGAACATTTTTATTCTCTTATATTAAATTGATCGTTTTAAAAACTATTTTTGCTGATAAAAAGCTAGCTAAAATTTATCCTTTATTAATCAACATTCAAGTCAGCGACAATACGTATATCCGGGCCAACCAGTCGAAGATCTTTTATTCGCAAGTTTTTCGCACAAGATAACGATTGAATATTTGCCATATTCAATAAGCTTTTAGCATCGCTGCCCATTAATTTAGGTGCTTGATACAAGATTAACTCATCAACTAAATCTTGTTCGATAAATGCACCCGCTAAACGTGCGCCGGACTCTATCAATACATCATTTAAACCACGTTTTGCTAAAGCTTTTAGTAATAGCTGCAAATCAATTTTCCCTGTTGATTTACCTTTCCCATCCAGATTTTTTGAACCGCTATCTTTTACCTTCAAAGCAAAGGGAATTTGCACTTGTTCAACGAAATGAGGCCATGTTGGTAAGTTTTCAAGAGTGGTTCGCACTAAAATTATTTTACTTGGTTGTTGAAAAAAAGCTAAGTCAGGTGTCAGCCTATTTTGGGAATCAATAACAACACGAACAGGTTGCCTGACATCATCATGTGGATATTGTTCTTTAAGGTAACCCAACTCAGACCAGCGAACTGTCATTTTGGCATTATCAATTAATACAGAATCTGCACCAGTGATCACAGCACAACTTTGAGCACGGTATCGTTGAACATCCCGCCTGGCTGCCGCAGAGGTGATCCATTGACTTTCGCCATTTGCCATCGCGGTTTTACCGTCTAGACTAGCTGCCATTTTACAACGTACAAAGGGTAGTCCTGTCGTCATTAATTTAATAAAACCAACGTTAAGCGCTTTAGCTTCATTTTCCAACAAACCGACTTGAGTGCTGATCCCTGCTTTTTCCAACAAATTTATACCACGCCCGGACACTTGTGGATTAGGATCGACCATTGCTGCAATTACATGACTGACTCCTGCGTCAATTAAACCTTGTGCACAGGGAGGTGTTCTGCCGTAATGATTACAAGGTTCCAGTGTAACGTACGCTGTCGCACCTGCAATTAATTCTTTGGCATCTTTTGCATTCTTACCAGCATTAGTGGCAGCATTGTTACTGACATCCAGAAGTGCGTTAACCTCAGCATGACCTAAGCCCGCTTTAGCATGAAAACCTTCACCAATAATCTGCCCATTTTTAACCAGTACACAACCAACTCGGGGATTTGGCGAAGTAGTATATTTACCCCGTTTAGCCAACTCAATTGCCCGTTGCATAAAACGGTAATCGTCTTGAGAAAAATTTGCTGAACAAACCGCTGGTTTATTTTTGTTAGACAATGGTTCTCTCACGGGCTAACCATTACCTTTTTCATTAATTTTCTTTTCATCACCAAGGCGAGCAATTTCTTCACCAAATTCACGTATATCTTCGAATGATCGGTACACAGAGGCGAATCTTACGTAAGCAACTTTATCCAACTCTTTTAATTTGTCCATGATCAGGTTACCTAACAACTCACTAGAAACCTCACGTTCACCTGTCGCCCTAAGTTGCGATTTAACATCATTAATTGCCAATTCAACTTGCTCAGTGCTTACCGGTCTTTTTTCCAACGCCCGTACTAAACCATTGCGCATTTTATCTTCATTGAAAGGCTCTCTTGAACCATCACGTTTGATAAGTCTAGGCTGTACCAGCTCAGCTGTTTCAAAGCTCGTGTAACGTTCTTGACAAGCTGTACACTCTCGACGTCGACGAACTTGATGACCAGCTGATACTAAACGGGAATCGATAACTCTAGTATCAATTGCTCCACAGAACGGACAATGCATTTATAACCTCTGAATTAATGAATTTTTATATTTCTTTTAGGACACTAAAACCTTTTTTAACGATAAAAACAACAAATGGCCGCTAAAAGCGGCCATTTTAATCTAAAGTTGTTTACAAAAACAGTTAAAATGCGCAATATCACACGATTAACTGCTTTGTTCCGTTACCCTCAAAAAGCGGCAACTAACTTTTTAAGATTTACTTTTGGTAAACAGGGAAACGAGCACAAAGTTCTGATACTTCACCTTGAACACGTTTAATAACATCTTCATTATTAATATCGTCTAAAATATCACAAATCCAACCGGTTAATGTTTTGGTTTCTTCAACACCAAAACCACGGCGTGTAATAGCAGGCGTACCTAAACGTAAACCAGAAGTAACAAATGGTGAACGCGGATCATTTGGCACTGCATTTTTGTTAACCGTAATATGAGCATTACCTAAAGCAGCATCAGCTGCTTTACCTGTAATATCCTTATCAATTAAATCAAGCAGTAATAAATGATTTTCTGTACCGTTAGAAACGACTTTGTAACCACGCTCTTGTAGTACAGCAACCATAGCCTTGGCATTATCCAATACTTTTTGCTGATACAATTTAAATTCAGGCATT
Source organism: Alteromonadaceae bacterium (assembly GCA_013216005.1). GTDB lineage: Bacteria > Pseudomonadota > Gammaproteobacteria > Enterobacterales > Alteromonadaceae > JABSOI01. The sequence continues at coordinate 4,693 of JABSOJ010000217.1, forward strand.
AACGCTTCTTTAAAAGCAACCGCTTTAGCAGCAATAATGTGCATTAATGGTCCGCCTTGGCCACCAGGGAAAACAGCACTGTTCAGCTTTTTATAAATAGCTTCGTCATCACACGCCGAAACAATTAAACCGCCACGAGGACCCGCTAAAGTTTTATGGGTAGTCGTTGCCACAACATGAGCATGAGGAACCGGGTTAGGGTATAAACCAGCAGCAACTAAACCTGCAACGTGTGCCATATCAACAAAAAAGTAAGCACCTACACTGTCTGCAATTTTACGCATACGCGCCCAATCTACAATGCCGGAAAAAGCAGAGAAACCACCAATGATCATTTCTGGTTTGTGTTCTAATGCTAAACGTTCTAGTTCTTCGTAATCAATATCACCTGTTTCAGGGTGAAGACCATATTGAAATGCTTCATAAGATTTTCCTGAGAAGTTTACGTGTGAACCATGCGTTAAATGTCCGCCATGAGCCAAGCTCATACCCAATACTTTTCCACCCGGGCTAACTAATGCTTGAAATACCGCAGCGTTTGCCTGAGAGCCAGCGTGAGGTTGAACGTTAGCGTATGTAGCGCCAAATAATTCTTTTGCACGGTCAATAGCTAATTGCTCAGCAATATCAACATATTCACAACCGCCGTAATAACGTTTACCCGGATAACCTTCCGCATATTTGTTCGTTAATTGAGAACCTTGCGCTTCTAGTACGCGTGGGCTGCAGTAGTTTTCAGAAGCAATTAATTCAATGTGCTCTTCCTGACGAATAACTTCTTTATTCATTGCCTGATAAAGTTCAGGGTCAAAGTCAGCAATATTCATATCACGAGTAAACATGGTTTTTTCCTTAGTCAATCAACCTGCATTCTTAGCAGAAAGACATTATCTTTCTGGCCAGAAAGCGGCATAATAATAATGCGGCATATCTTGCCTGAACTAATGCTGGTTGTATACATTTAAACCAACAACTTTTAGCGTTATATACTGTAAAAGTTTTCACTTTACGCATCTAAATAAATGAGGATAGAATATAACTAACAAACACTGAAACCACAACAAATAAAAAACACAAATAAAAACAATTGTCGAAATTTAATTCAATGATACCGACAAATACCAGATTATAATTTCGTTTCAAACTGTTTCATGTGTTCCAATTCTTTCTGACGACTAACGTGATAATAGTGTGCACTCGCATACATGACTACTATTGTAAGATTAATAAAAATGAGTGCCCCAACAAGGGGTTTATCGTATATTTGATTCATAACCACAAGATAAATATTAACGCCAAAAAACATACCTATCGTACTAAATTTTATTAACTTAAGAAATTTTATAGATGACTTGTAACCAACAATAGCCGTATTGATAACGCTAGTAGGACTTTGTTCACTCAACGCCCAGGTACCTAATCTAATTTTAATGGTATAAGCGATGTAAATAATAGATGAAGCTACACCGAATACTAAAAAAACTAATGTTGGCAGATCAAAAGAATCTGAAATGAATCCAATGACTACAAAAACTAACATCGCCAAAGTAACAACAATATCAAAAGCCAGTAAGCACTTTGCTCCGAGTATACGACGTCGGGTTTTATTGAATAATGCTTGAATATCAACTTTTTCATATGGTTGACTTTGCCAATCTTCAGCCAACGCTAGCCATTGCTCATCAAGAAATTCGCGTTCTTGCGACTGAACATCCATCTCTTTCGATGATTCTATTATCTCTTTATCTATCACTTAACCTCCAACAATTGAAAAAGAGTTGCTTTAGCTCGTTGTAAACGCACTCCTACTAAATTACTTGTTATTGATAATATCTCCGCTATTTCCTGATAGCTCATTCCTTCAAGCGCAAGCGTTATCACCTGCTGTTGTTCTAATTTCAATTCTCGAATAGCTTGTGATAAACGCTGTTGCCTCTGTTGTTGATTTAACGCTTGGTAGGGTGTTATTTCCAATGAGGCTTGTTCATTGTTAGTATTTATAATTGAATCAATGTCTTGGTCAGCTTTAACCATTTTGACCGCTTTAGCTACATGAGTCGCTAAAACGTTGTGAGCAATGCGTGCAACAAATGTTTTCACGCTGGCATCTTGTCTGAATTTGGGCACAGCACGCCAGATATTTAAGCCGATATCCTGTAATAACTCTTCCTGCAATGCTGGTTTTGCTTCAAAGCCAACAATTAAATGACGCAATAATTTTTCATATTGCGTCATCCATTCAATAAAGATGGTCTGATGATTCAAACACTTATCCTTTTTTTTCTGCGCTTGTGCGATTAGCAATATTTAGATAACCAATTGCTGATACATTTATTAGTTGTGCCGAATTTAACATAATAAAGTTAAACGCAAAATTATTTCTATTTAACTAAACACAAAGATTTAGGCTCTGTTCCATAATACTGTTGTCCCTCGATGAATCCCCTATTTTTAAAGGGTTAGGCGATAAATTGGTTT
>JABSOJ010000020.1 GCA_013216005.1 Alteromonadaceae bacterium
TATAGGTTTGAACTCATGTAAATTAACAGCAAACATTGTTGAACTGTAACCCTAATTTAGCCTATATGGTCAGTGCCGAATATTACAATTGTATGTCTTAAAATTGTTAGAATATCGATATTTATCCGATACGATAGAATTTTATGATCGCTCCTATCATTCTAAGTCTTTGCCACCACCTGTTTTTTGACCACGCTTAACCTGAATCAAAAAAGGTTGAAAAAATATTTAATAATTTTAAGCTGAATATGTACACAAATATTGTTGTCGTAAAATAATAGTGCTGACAGATTGTTTTTATTAATTATTAGTAACTTACAACAGTTGCACTAATCAGGGATACTATCACACTTTTCAAAAACACTATCAAAAAAATTTAAATTAAATTTATAATTCAATGCGTTATATTTGAAAGCCATAAATATCAATAAAGGATGTGATAGAAGTTAGTAAGACCGACTGAAAAAACAAGCTCGTAGGTTAAAACGAGTTTACAACTGCGTCATAGATTTATTAACCTGAATTCTTGATGATGCTCACTTAAAGTTACACATAAAATCAACAACTTAGTTGTATTTGCAATGAACAAGTTAACGGTGAATTATTAAATCCTCTATCAATATTTCAATCTTTGCTATTATCAATGCAAAACGTTGATGAATATTTGGCTATGTATCGACGTTTTAACACAGAGAATTGGAAAAAGGAGAATATTGAGCAAATGCTGCTTATCTCTAATTCAGATTTATGACAAAATTTACTTGTAGATTTTTATCAAACCATCTCCTGATTTAACATTTTGTTTATGGCCTTTTAACACCCGATTAGGTTGTTAAAAGACCACTCATCAGTACTACTTCATGCGAACAGGTTTGAATTTTTTCTTTTTCGCTCTGAGTTTATCAAGCGCATTACTTGTTAATAACTTAGTGGCTTCAGGTATCAGTAAAGTACTTTTTTGAGCCATTATCACTATCAGCTCTCTAAACTGTTTTGCCAAATTCACTATGCTTTGTCGGTTATACAATTTTTCATTAAATTGCCATGATATAGATAAACTATCCGGACCATGTTTTACGGACAACAAAAGTCCGGTGTACATTAGCTGATCCTTCATGAAAAAGTCAGCATCCGCTTGCCATTGAGTATCAGTTTCCTCTCCTGTCTGGTAATGCACTAAAGCAGCAAACAATGAACTATATTTATCGGCTTTTAGCGCTTCCATTTTTTCCATTAGCCTGTTCACTGGTACCCCAGTATTTTTTCCAACCGAGTAAACAATATCACATGTATTTATCATCGCTTCAATACTAGTGGTATCGGACTGTTTACTGTTTGGTACTTTAACCGTATTCAACGCTTGCAACTGGTCTGTTGTCGAAGTTATATTTTCTGAAAATAACCCAATAGGCGGATTATCATGACCGAAACTTTGCCTCAACAGGATTGTTAATGCAGTTACAAGAATAGCTTGCTCTGAGCATTTTGTTTTTTGGACCAGTTCAGATAGTGACTTAACAAGCAATTCATCTGTTTCAGATGATATTCGCTGAATCAGGCTCTCTTGCATTGAATCTTCTAAGCAAAACACAGGATTCGTATGACTTTGTTTACTAAGGTAGTTTAACCAATTATTTTCTTGCGTCACAAAATAATCACGATCCCATTCCCCCTTAACCGTTAACGGTAAAGCTGACACTATTACAACATCCGGCTTCGCTAACGTCTGTGGTAAACGAAGGGTTAACGCTTGTAGCAGCTTACTAGCCAGGGTCTTTGCAGACGTTTTTTCATCCTGTGAAGCTTTTTCATTCTGCGGAACAACATAAGCCACAACTTGCGGTACATTTCGAGTGATATCTAAAACTAACATAGCCTGTTTAACCCCGTTACTAACACAGATAAACTGCTCTGCCTGTAACAGGCTAAACCCATATTCCATGCTAGGTTCATTTAATTTACCACGTACTTCCAATCGGCCATCCATCAATCGACGAACCATAAGCCCGGTTTTATGCTGGGTTAATGCATCCTGCTTCACACTAAGGTGCGTTTCAGATGAAGTTTCAGATGATGTGTTAGATGAAGTTTCAAGCAACAATGCTGCATTTTCATCCTTAAAATAAAGCTCTCCAACACTGCCAGGGGGAACCTCATTAAAAGCTTGATCATAGACATGGGCAGAATAAGCCTCACATGATTTGCCAAGTGCTATGCTTTTCTGTGGCACAACACGATCTATAATCGCCAAAGGTGCACCCGGTAAGTCGGTTACTTGAATCAGATCACATATTTCACTTCTGTGGATCATCTCTTGGCTCTGGACTAGCTCACCATTTACAATTAAAGCATCAAGACTTTTCGCCTGCTCTGCGCTTAACAAAGATAAATGCCCCTGAGTTAATATTACCTGAGTAATATTGTGCTCTTTGATAAAATGTTCATAGATAAATTCATCCAGCTGACCATGCAAATCCTCCTTATCCCCTATTAAAGGATAAATACATGCTCCTGCAGCTAATCCAGACATCCAGTGTATATCACTCGCCGCAGTCTGATAATTAGATTGAAGAACACGGCTATTATCAGAGGTACCAGCAAGAGATATTAGCTGAGAGATCGCCGTATTAAAGGTTTTTTCAGGGATACTGCAAATCTCTTCATCATTTAAAATCAGATAGCGATAGTGCTCTTTTCTTGCCCCATGAGCCAGATTATGAGTCAACGCCTGATTTGTTAAAGAAGTTAAATAGGCACTTTCCAGATCAATAAATAACTCATCCGGCAACTCGTTTGTCTCAGGTGAAACGACTGACTCAGGTAAAAGTGCTGGTTCAGCAAAAATCTTAATTACCTTTTGCTTAGTTACCTTCTGCTCAGCAATTAAGTGCTGAATTTGCGAAGTCGTTGCACTGTGAGGAAACTCTAAATAAACCTTGCCTAGCCTTTGCAGTGCTAATACCAATGTAAATTTACTTAGGCTAACTCCCGCGTAAACACCAACGATATCAACTTTATCAATATCATCAATGATTAAATATTGTATGAATTTATTGATGTTGTCATTTAATACCTTATAACTGACATACTCATTCGATAGATAAAAGGCCGGTTTTTCAGGCGTTATTTCTGCAAACTGTGCAATTTTTTGTGTCAGTGATACCTCATTTGCAAGCTTTTCTTGTTGCTCAGGTATAGCAGGCAACAAACGGTTTTGCTCGCTAAGCAATGAAATTCCATACACCCGCTGACTTTTATCGCTCAATAGTCTTTCAACTAAAGCTTCAAAACTTGTTGCCATTTGCTCAATGGTGTTTCTATTGAATAACTCATCATTAAAAGTCCAGTTAAGTTCAACCCCAGTGTCGACCTCATTAACACTCAGTTGTAAGTCAAACTGCGAAGAACCGTTAGTAGCATCAAGCTGTTCAACCGACAAGCCGTTAAGCATCAAGGGCTGGTCATTCTTTTCCTGTAATACAAACCAAATTTGAAACAGAGGGTTATAATGCCCGCTGCGACCATTAGCCAGTTTTTCAACTAATTGTTCAAACGGAATATCCTGATTGCTGAATGCATCAAGGGCATTTTGTTTACCAACAGACAAAATGTCTGCAAGTGTCTGCTCTGGTGAAAAATTAAATCTAAAGACCAGTGTATTTAAAAAACAGCCTATCAGATCTTCAAATTCTTCATGCGTACGACCAGAAACAGGACTGCCAATAACCACTTCAGGATGATCTGTCCAACGGGCAATAAAGAGTGCAAACAAGTTTTGTAATAAGAGGAACAGGGTAGATTCTTCTTCCATTGCTAGCGTCTTCAGGCTAGCTAAAACATCAGCAGACAAGTGGTATTGCACGACCTGACCTGTATTTTTCGGCTTAACCGGACGTTCATAATCTAAGGGTAAGCTGCAAAGCTCAGGTATGCCCCGTAAATAATTTTGCCAGTAATCAAGTTGCATCGAAGTATCCTTACTCTGTTGCCAAAGGGCAAAATCCCGATATTGAACCTTAGGGATCTTTGCCTGAGTGCAATCTGGCAGGTAGTCATTATACAAAGCACTGATCTCTTTAACCAGAATCTCCATAGAATGGCCGTCTGCAGCAATATGATGCAAAGTAAATAAAATGAGTTGCTCTGAACTCTTTAATTTAATCAAAGAAACCCTGAACATAAGATCAACAGCTAAATCAAAAGGCTTAGCTAATTCATCCGAGAGAGCTTTTTGCACTCTTTCTGTCTGTTCCTCATCATTCAGCTCACACAGATCGATTATTCCTATCTCGACCGGCTGGCTATTTCTCAGTACAGCTTGTGGTTCGCCCTGCACATTCGTGTAATTTGTTGTTAAGATCTGATGACGCAAAGCAACATTATCCAGGCTATATTGTAATGCCGTGATATTTAGTGCCCCACGAACTTTAAGTACTGTTGGAATATTGTAATTAGTATTGCCAGATTCAATTTGATCCAGGGTCCAAAAACGCTTTTGAGCAAATGAAAGTGGAATATTTTTCTCATCAGCTAAACCAAGTATAATCGGCTTATCAATGGTCGATATACCCGTAGAGGCAATTTTTATGGCCATATCTGCAAGTGTGGCGGCAGCAAATATTTCTCTGATGGTTACTTCTACAGATAATCGCGCCCTGATTTTAGCAATCAATCGGGTAGATAACAGAGAATTTCCGCCAAGCTCAAAAAAGTTGGCGCCAGTACTTATTTTATCAACAGGCAAGTCTAATAATTCTGAACATATTGTGACTAATTCCTGCTCCGTTTCAGTTTTAGCGGCAACAAAATGCGCTTGAGCTAAAGACATGTCTGGTGTCGGTAGTGCTTTTTTATCTACCTTGCCATTAGGAGTCAACGGCCAATTTTGGATTAATACAAAGACTGATGGCACCATGTAGGCTGGTAAAATAGCGAGTAACTCATTGCGTAAAACATGCGTTAGTTCATTTATCTGACTATCCTGAGTTAATCTGACATAGCCAATTAACTGTTTACCTTTTCCAGTAAAGTCCTCGGCCAAAACCACACACGAATCTACATCTGATAGTTGGGTCAATTGTCGTTCTATTTCAGGTAATTCTATTCTAAAACCACTCACTTTTACCTGATCATCATTACGCCCCAGATAAACAAGTTCGGCATTTGCTGTATAGCGGGCCAAATCCCCCGTTTTGTACATTTTCACATATCCGTTAACACGCATTGTTTCGCTAGCGTAAGGATTGTCGATAAACCTTTCATTTGTCAGTTCTGTCTGATTTAAGTAACCTCGGGCCAGTCCTGCACCACCAATATAAATTTCGCCTTCGCAGCCAAACGGAACAGGCTGTAATTGTTTATCCAGCAGGTAAATAGACTGATCAGATAAACGTTTACCTATGCTTGAATCATTCTCTTGATCAAGATATAAGGCTTTAAAGCTGACATGTACTGTGGTTTCAGTAATACCATACATGTTAATCAACTGAGGTTGTTTATCATTAAATACCGACCACCAGGATTGGAGGTTTTCTATCTGTAATGCCTCGCCGCCAAAAACTACATAACGTAAATCAGGCAAAGTAAGCTTACTCTCTAATACTTGCTGTGAAAACGCCAAGAAAGCAGTTGGAGTCTGATTTAAAACACTTACCTTCTCGGTAGCACAAAGTTCAACAAACTTTTCAAAATTACGTGTACTTTCAAAGTCAGGAATAACAAGTTTACTGCCGTTAAATAACGCTCCCCAAAGTTCCCATACGCTAAAATCAAAAGCGATGGAGTGGAATAAGGTCCAGACATCATCAACAACAAAATTAAAATAATCTTCTGTGGCACTAAAGAGACGAACGACGTTTTCATGTGTTTGTAATACCCCTTTAGGCTGACCGGTAGAGCCAGAGGTATAGATCACATACGCTAAATTCTTTGAGGTAAAACCTGCAATCTCAGGCCCACTCATTTCATATGCGTCAAGTGCTAAGCTATCAAGTGCCAGACAAGGTACATCGCTATGAGCAAACTGCGGTGCTATTGAAGCACTGGTCAACAGTAGCTGTGGCTGACTGTCAGACAAAATATAATCCAGTCGTGACTGAGGATAGTCCGGATCCAATGGCACATAAGCACCACCAGCTTTTAAGATAGCCAGAATAGAAACCACCAACTCAAGTGAACGGGGCAACGATATCCCCACCAAAGTCTCAGGTTTAACTCCCTGTGCCACCAAATAATAGGCCAACTGATTAGATCGTTTATCAAGTTCACCATAACTCAGGGATTGACCGTTAAAGACCAAAGCAATAGCGCCAGGATTTTTCTCCGCCTGAGCCGTAAATAATGCATGAATACTTGTATCCTGCCCAACAACCTGTGTAATGTCATTTAAACCATACAGCAGATAATCTCGTTCCGAATCCGCTAACATAGTTAAGTATGACACTGTAGCCTGTTGCTCTGCAACCAAAGCACACAAAAGCCGTTCCATATGTCCGCTTAACATCGCTATGGTTTCCGCCTTAAACAGCGATTTAGCGTATACCCAGCGTAATTCCAACCCTTCATCAGATATTCTGACATCAAGATTCAGGTCGAACTTGGCCACAGGTACATCGCCCTCAACAGGACTCAGTACCAGACCACTGTCGCTAAATGTATCTCCTGCCTCTAACGCCATCTCAGGTTCCATTGTCAGCATTATCTGGAACAACGGACTATGCGCGCTACTGCGTACAACATCCAACTGCTCAACTAACTTCTCAAAAGGAATGTCCTGATGTACTTGCGCATCAAAATGCACCCCTTTGATATGTGCGAGATATTCCTCAACGCTTTGCTCTTGAGCTACGCGGCTACGCAACACTAAAGTATTTACAAACATACCAATTAATGGCTCAACTTCTTTTTGCAATCGGTTCGCCACCGGCGTACCAATAACAATGTCTTCATTGTTACTATGACGCGATAACAAGACACTTAACGCCGCATGCACCAGCATAAAAGTTGTCATGCCCTGTTTACGACCCAGACATACAAGCCCTTGTGTCACATCTTGCCCAAGGGTAGATGTCACCACTTCCCCGGCAAAATCCTGATATTCAGGACGTGGGAAGTCCAGTCCCAGACCATGTACAACAGGTGCATCTGCTAACTGTTGTTGCCAATAACTTATCTGCTGATCCAGCACACCGGCCTGTAAATATTCCCGTTGCCATAATGCATAATCACCATATTGAATTTCCAATGGTGCCAGGCTATGAGCAACTCCCGATAATATACTCTGGTATAAAGTGATAAATTCCTGCACCAAAATTGTCATCGACCAGCCATCGGAGGCTATATGATGCATATTAAATAACAATACTCCGACATCTTTACCCAGCCCAAGCCAGCTTGCACGCACCATTAAATCCTGTTCAAGGTCAAATGGTTGCTGTGCATCCTCTTGCACTAGCCGTGTTACTTCTGCAATCTGAGCTGCCTCGCCATACCCACTTAAATCTATGCTTTGCAGTGTACAAGTGCTGATGTTATGTACTCTTTGCAACGCCCCTGACTCTGCTTCACTGTAGGTGGTACGCAATATCTCGTGCCGTTGCACCAGCTGTGTTAACGCCTGATCTGCGGCAAGTAAATTAAAGACCCCTTCAATGCGGTAAGCCAACGGCATGTTGTAATTTGAAGAATTCCCCTCTTGTAATCGGTCGATAAACCACAGACGGTCCTGGGCAAAAGAGAGCGCAAACTCATCTTCACGCACAACCGGGGTTATTGATGGGCGCATCTCACCACTACCCTGACTATCCACTTCACTGACCAAACGTGCCAACCCTTTGATGGTACAATGGCTAAACACCTGCTGCAAAGGTAATTCTACCTGAAAACTACGTCGTATCTGAGACACTAATCTTATAACGGTAAGGGAATTGCCCCCCAGTTCAAAGAAATTAGCACTGGTGCTGATTTCACTGGCTGGTAGCTGTAGTAGCTTCGACCATATCTCCGCTAAAGCAATTTCGGACTCAGTTTCTGCGGCTACATATTCACCCTGACTCGATAATAAATCTTCCGCTGGCAGCGCTTTTTTATCCAGCTTGCCATTAGGTGTTAATGGCCATTCCTGCATAATAACAAAGGCCGATGGCACCATGTATTCTGGCAAAATTGCAGCGAGTAAAGAGCGTAACTCCTGGGTTAAATCTTCGCTTTCCTGTCCGGTAACTGGTTGTACATAAGCAACCAGATATTGTGAACCATTCATCGACGTCCTTGCTACAACTACCCCCGACTTCACCTGGGGTAACAAACTCAGTTGACGCTCTATTTCTCCCGGCTCTATTCTGAAACCGCGAATTTTGACCTGATCATCTACCCGACCTATAAAGGCCAAATCTCCGCCAGGTAAATATCGTGCTACATCTCCTGTGCAGTATAGACGCCCTTCCCCAAACGGATTAGTGATAAACTTTTCATCCGTCAGAGCTTGCTGGTTCAAATAACCCTGGGTTACCCCTGCCCCCCCGATGTAAAGATCACCAGGTGTGCCACAAGGAACCAGATTAAGCGCATTATCAAGCAGGTAAAACTCTGTGTTCGCGATAGGACCGCCAATACAAACTGCTTGGCCTGCTTTTAGTTCAATGACGGATGACCATACCGAAGTTTCGGTCGGACCATACATATTCCATAAACAAACCTTATCAAGGCTTACTATCGCTTCCTTAAGATGCTCCGGCAAGGCTTCACCACCACACAAGATTTTTATCTGATGTGCAGGTTGCCAGTCATCACTGACCATCATTTGCCAGGTCGCAGGTGTCGCCTGCATCACACTGATATTATGTTGAGTTATCAACCGGGCTATTTTCTCTGGAGACAACACATCAGCTTTGCTTACCATCACTAAATGTGCACCCACCATTAACGGCAGGAAAATTTCCAGCGTATGAATATCGAATGAAAAAGAAGTCACCGCCAGCAAGCTATCCTTCGCCTGCAACCCCGGAGACTGCTCCATTGATGACAAGAAGTTAACCAGATTTTGATGGCTCACCATAACCCCTTTAGGCTGACCAGTTGAGCCCGAGGTATAGATCACATACGCCAAGTTAGACGAAGTGAAACCCGCTATCTCTGGAGCACTCTTTTCATATGCCTCCAGTGTCAAAGTATCGATCGCCAGACAAGGCACATTGGTATGGGCAAACTGCGGTAATAATGAGGCACCGGTCAAGAGCAGTTGTGGCCGACTGTCTTTTAAAATATAATCCAGTCGTGACTGAGGATAGTCAGGATCTAATGGCACATAAGCGCCACCGGCCTTAAGAATAGCCATAATCCCCACCATCATATTAAGTGATCGCTCAACACAAATCCCCACTAGGGTATCAGGCGTGAGATCTTTTTCTTCAATCAAATAATGTGCCAGCTGATTTGCCTTAGCGTTTAATTCGCTATAGGTAAGCGCTTCATTTTCAAAGACGACCGCAATCGCATCTGGGGTTTGTTCAACTTGTGCTTCAAAACGCTCATGAACACATTTGTCTTTCGGGTAATCGACAGCGGTATCATTCCACTGCACTAACTGTTGATGTATTTCGCTTTCAGGCAACACACTGAGCTTATTAACTAACTGCTCAGGGCTTGATGTGAGTGATTTCACCAGCTGCGCTATCGCAGTCTGCATATACGACATCACACGCTCAACATCTACCGATAAATCTATCTGCAAATCTAATTGAAAATCAACGCCCCAATCATCCACATTAAGCATAAACGGATAATTAGTACGCTCTTGCCCACTCATAAACTCCATGACTAATGCATCACTTGTTTCAACAGACGCTTCATCAGAGTTGTCTGTCGGCTCAACTATCAGTTCAGGCGCAGTATGACGATAATTCAGCATCGCACTAAATAACGGCGTGTTATTCGCTAAAGCACTACAACCTTGCGCTAATGCAAGTGATGTTTGTTCATAGGGAATCAAATCATGTAATGTTTTCTGGGTAGTTAATACCAAATCTCGCATGCTGGTATTGGTTAAATCAATACGGACAGGTAAGCTATTGATAAAAACCCCCAACATATTCTCTGAGCCTGCTGTACCTTGCAATCTCCCTGACATCACCGTACCAAAGACTACATCATCACGACCACTACAAGCAGCGACAACCATCGCCCAGGCACTATGAAACATGCTCGCAGGACTGACTTTTAATGATTTAGACAGCGCGCGTAATTCACAAGAAACTGACGGAGGAACGACTTCTTTTAATTCAATGATCCGCGTACCGTCACCTTGCACGTCAACTAAATTAAACGGCGTTGTTGGCTCATCGATATCACCCAATTGCTTAGTAAAAAACTTTTCTGCATCATGGTGCTCAGCTTGATATTGTGCGTGTGCGATAAACTCCCGAAAAGGAACGGTCTGTGGCAGGAGTGCTGCATCACCTTTAGCGTAAGCCGCTAATTCTCTTTCAATAATTTCCATACCAACATGGTCTGAAATAATGTGATGATATTGCAATAAAACGAAATGTTGCTTACTCTCATTATCCTTGGCAATTTTAACATTCAATATAGGCGCTTGTGATAACTCTATCCACTGTTTTTCAGGGGCGGTTAACGCCTCCATCTGAGCCTGGACACTTTGATTTTTATCAAGGGTAAGCCAACTCACCGGCAATGTAGCTTCGCGACAAACCACTTGCACCGGTGTTTCAAGATCGTGCCAAAAGATAGCGGTACGTAAGACATCATGGCGATTAATAATAAACTGTAAACCTTCGAGAAACGAAGATACTGCCGCTTCACTATTGAGTCGATATAGAGGCGGCATAACATAGGGATCACTGTCTTTACTCATCATATGAGTATACAAAATGCCCGTTTGTAAAGGTCCCAGCGGGTAAATATCTTGAATATTACTGACACCACCCGGTACTTTTGAGGCAAGCTGCGTAATATTCTCTTGCGTTAACGAGACCAGTGGCAACATATCTGGTGTTATGTGCTCACATCCGACAGGAATAAGATTGTCGGGTGCTTTAAATATCGGTGTAGCTTTTGCTTGTGCCGCATCCGAATGTTGTGCTAAATCAGCGAGTGTCGGTGAAGAGAATAAGGATTTACCATTTATTGACAAACCAGCCTCTTTCGCTTTGGCGATGACTGTCATCACCAATAACGAATGGCCACCTAACTCAAAGAAGTTATCTGCAGTACCTACCTGCTCTAAACCCAACACGTCTTGCCATATTTCACACAACAGTTTTTCTGTGTCGGTTGATGGCGCATCATAGGATTTTTGTTCCAATGACATATTGGGCGATGGCAAGGCTTTACGGTCAATCTTACCATTAGGTGTTAACGGTAATTTATCTAACACAACAAAGGCGGATGGTACCATGAAATCAGGTAAACTCTGTTTAAGACCTTCTCGCAATGTCTCGACAAACCCATGACGTAACTTGATACTACCCTCATCTCCACCAGTAAATTCGCTACCCCTATCAGTCACAACATAGGCAACTAAACTATTGTCACCGCTGTCATTTTCTCTTGCCAATACAATAACGTCAGTAACTTCATCGAATAAACTTAAGGCATGCTCTATTTCCCCCAGCTCTATACGAAATCCTCTGATTTTAACTTGATGATCAATTCGACCAACATATTCGATATTACCATCGGGTAAAAAACGACATAAATCACCCGTCTTATATAAACGTTCACTACTATTGGGGTTGCTTGCATCATAATATGGATTAGAAATGAACTTTTCAGCCGTTAGCTCTGGTTGGTTTAAATAACCCCGAGCCAGACCTACACCACCGATATGAAGCTCTCCGGCTACGCCGATCCCAGATAAGCCCCTGTTAGCATTGAGTACATACACCACATAATTGTCTATTGCCTTCCCTATGCTAGTTACACCATCGACAATATCACAGAATGTCGAATCTACCGTACACTCCGTAGGTCCGTAGGTGTTTAATAGTCTTACTGAATGGCCGTTATCCCGATACCAGGATTTAACCGCCAACATATCAACTTTTTCACCACCAATACTAATATGACGAACACATTGAGGGGGGCGATGATTTGCATCTTTCACGAGTTCGTGCCAAAACGCTGTTGGTAAATCCAAGACGGTTACTTTATAAGTTAAACATTTTTGCCAAAAGACTTCAGGAGATTGCGACCAGGGATCAGAACGCAATACTAACTGACTACCAGCACATAGTGCACCAAAAACATCTTCTACGGACATATCAAAGTTAATTGTGGCAAATTGTAAAAAACAATCTCGATTTGATAACTGATATTCTTTTCCTAATAATATTGCAAGGTTGGTTAAGCTTGCGTGCTCAATCATCACCCCCTTGGGGTTACCCGTAGAGCCTGATGTATAAATCACATAAGCTAAATGACTAGAAGCCAACCCTAAGTCACTCGGGGTAATATTTCGGGTCGAATACTGAGCCAACTTATTAAGTACAATCTCATCATCAAGGCACACGCCCTGCTCAGTCGTCACTGGAACCTTACCCAATACATAACTTTGCGTTAACACCGTATCAAGTTGAGCATCCTCAAGCATATATTTCAGTCGTGATTCTGGATACTCCGGATCAAGCGGAACATAAGCACCGCCTGCCTTAAGAATAGCCATAATGCCCACTATCATATCGAGCGAACGCTCAACACAAATTCCAACTAACGTATCAGGTGTAACATCCCTCTCTTCTATTAAGTAATGTGCTAACTGATTGGCCTTAGCGTTTAATTCGCGATAGGTAAGCGACTCATCATCAAAGACGACCGCAATAGCATCCGGGGCTTGTTCAACTTGTGCTTCAATTAGCTCATGAATACATTTTTCCCGTGGGTAATCTACCTTGGTATTATTTAATTGGTTTAATAAATAGTGCTGTTCTTTTTCAGGCAGTATGACCAACTCACTGATTTTTTTGCCCGGATGGTTAATGACCTCGGTAAGTAAACAGAAAAAACTGTCAGCCATACGTTCGATCATTTTGAGATCGAATAAATCTGTAGCGAATTCCCAGTTAAGTAATAATGCATCTTTTTCTTCACACACATCCAAGCACAAATCAGATTTAACAAGGTTACTGGATAAAGGCACCGGTTCTATAATAACGTCTGGTAAAGATAATTCTTCTTTCTGATAATTCTGCAGAGTAAGCATTATTTGAAAAAGAGGATTAAAACTCAAACTTCTTTCTGGTTTAAGTTCTTCTACCAGCTTCTCAAACGGCAGTTCCTGATGTTCATAAGCATTAAGCAGGCAATTTTTACACTGCAATAACAAAGAGGTGAATGTGGGATCTTCAGAAAAATCCGTTCGCAAAACCAGTGTATTAGCAAAATAACCAATCAAATCTTTTAATTCAATTTGTTCACGGTTAGCGATTGGAGTGCCTATAACAATGCAAGACTCATTTGATAATCGGGCTAATAGAGACGAAAATGCCGCATTTAACACCATAAATAGCGTCACCTGATTGTCTTTAGCCAGCTTATTAAGCTGGTTGAACAAGGTAAGTGGTAACTTCTGATATAAATTACTGCCCTGATAACTTTGTTCGGCAGGTCTGCAATGATTGACCAGAGGAAGTTCATGCACCAGAGGAATATCAGCCAGTTCTTTTTTCCAGTATTCAAGATGCTTTGTCAAAACCTCACCTTGTAACCAGTTTCGTTGCCAGTTTGCATAATCAGAATATTGTAGTGGTAATTCCTGCAAAATAGCGGGTTTACTTTCGGCCAAGAGACGATAAAGAGTAAGTAATTCATTGACCACTACACCAATTGACCAACCATCAAATGCAATGTGATGTACAACGATCAACAAACGATAACAAGCATTAGAAGTATGGATCAAACTTATCCGCATCATAAAATCTTCACTTAAGTCAAAAGGTTTGTACACCTCAGACTCAGTCAATGATTCCAATTCTTCCTGTCCCTGTTTTTCATCAAACTGGGTAAGATCAAAAAGAGAAATGGGCACAGACTGACTATCTTTGACATGCGTAACACATGCGCCATCGTCAGAAGATTTATAAACGGTTCTCAATAACTGGTGCCGTTTCACAATAATATCAAAGGCACTTTGAAGGTAGTCGATCCTCAACTCACCCTTCATATCCAGTCCCATCGTCATATTATACTGGCTCGATTTCGATTCCAGTTGGTCAAACAGCCATAATCTTTGTTGACTAAAAGATAATAACTTTTCGTCTCCCTGATATGGGACGATGCTGGGCGGAGTATGAGCTAGTGCCTGTTTGCCTAAAATTTCAATGATTTGTGCTTTATACTGGCCAATTTCAATGCGTAATTGATCTGATAGCTTTGCATTTCTCGCTTTAAAGCCCAATTTACCTTCCTGCAAATATAACGATATTCCCTGGCTTTTAGCTTTTAAAATCGTTTCTATGGCACTCATAACACTTCCTCTTCGTATTCATTTGCTTGCATAACTATTTTATCAACCTCAGATATGGTTAATAATTTAGTGATCTCTAATGCCATTTCAGTAACAACAGGTTGCTCAAATATTTTTTGTAATGAAAGGTTTATATTCCAATGCTTGTTGATATTAGTCACCACCCGCGTTAATAACAGGGAGTCGCCATCAAGTTCAAAAAAGTTATCATTAATACCTATGCCTCCGATCCCTAATAATTCTTCCCATATTTTTACGAGTTCAAATTCTATTTTAAATCGAGGTTTTTCAAAAGGTGTAGAAATATCAGGTCTTGGATACAGTGTTAATGTTTGTATCGGCTCAGCTTCTTTATGGAGCAACCACTCCGCTATCCGTGAATCCAAATCACCGGAAGAAACAATAACTTGTGGGACGTCAGACGCTGACATCAAATATTCGAAAATTTGAACGCACTGCTCTGGCTTGAGTGCAAATTTATTATTAACTATGTCTGTTGTGCTAGATTTATTAAACTGCCAACCATCCCAGTTGATGGTCAACCAACGGTCATCCCCACTACTATATTTTTTCTGTACAAAGGTATCCATAAAGCTGTTAGCAGCAGCATAGGCACCAAAACCTAATCCACCCAGAACAGAAGACAAGGATGACATCAATAAACAGAAATCAAAATCTCTGGTTTGTAGCAATTCATCAAGCACCTGTGTTCCGATAATTTTCGGAGAGAATTGTTCTTCACAATGCTGCCACGGGGTTGTTTGAAGGGCTTGAGCACTATGTTCTACACTACCGGCGCCATGAATAATGCCATTAATCTTGCCGAATTTCTTTTCAGTTTCAAGAAAAACCTGCTCAAGTTGCTGATATATAGAAACATCAGCACCAACAACTAAAACTTCGCTACCCGCATTTTCCATAGCAAGAACAGCGGCAATTTTATCTTTGGTGGCATTAGTAGCCGAAGGATCACTCTGTATTGTTGACCAGCTATCACGTGGCGGCAACCCTTTACGTCCCACTAGAACGATTTTCGCCTGATATTTTTCAGCGAGTAACTTAGCTAACGTTAAACCTATATTCCCCAGACCACCCGTAATAATATAAACACCATTTTGCTTAATCATAGACTCAGCATGACCATTCAATTGATATGGCTGATAATCAAGTGACCATACAGATCGCCCTCTAATCGCCAAGGTTATTTCGCGTGACTCTGACATCAGATCATTGACGAGTTCTTTAACGACTAATTGACAAGATCTTGCTCGTTCAGAAAAAATATCCGCGGCACTGACATCGATATGACAAAATTTAACTGCTGAACATTCTTGCTGTAATACCCGTCCTAGTGAAATCAGTGTTGAGTCCATGGCATCTAACGGCTCATAAGTTGTTACATTACAACTATCAAGCGTCACGAGGTTTAATTCAACTTGCGCCGGAATATCTCCTGAAACAATAGCTTTAGACAATGCGAATAATGTATTGAAGTTATATTCTGGCGATAAAGCTGTACTTGTCTTATTTTCTTGCGTGTTAATACTGCCCAAATGAAGCATTTTGCAAGCTTCTGCTTTGCTTAGAGCCAAATCCCGGAACAAGTGTAAGTAATCCTCACTATTTATCGGATTAACAACAAAATGACTCTCGCTTTTTTGACAGTATTGGCTACCTTGCTCCACCAAAATCACGCGATGATTTAAAGCCTCAAGCTGCTGACTGAGCTGTTGATGAAAGTCTGATTGATCGGCAAATACTAGCCAGAGTTCAGACTCCTGCCCGGTCTTAATTTGCTTATCGAATAATTTACGTTGCCACACTGGCGTATAGCACATATTTTCTATACGGTTTGATGACTTTTTAACGACTTTAACCGCCTGATTATCCGAGGTACCAGCTTCTATCCAGTAACGCTGACGCATATAAGGATGAGGAGGTAAAGCCACACGTTGCACTCTTGTTTTATCAGGTAAACCACTCCAGTCACGTAAACCACTCCAGTCAATTTCAACACCGGCTTGCCACAGTTTCGTCACTGTATTATAGAGAATTCCTACGTCGTCACTTTGTACTTTTGGATGTCGGATACTATTTAGAACATCGGTAGCTTCAACGCCATCATGACGTTTAACCATATCAGCCAGCACACGTCCCGGACCTATTTCCAAAAATAGGGGGCTTTTTCCGGAAACATTTTCAATACCCTGACTGAAATTCACTGTTCCTCTCAGGTGGTTGACCCAATATTGTGGATCAATCGCCTGCTCGTCACTGATCAACTCACCGGTAACATTTGACATAAACGCCATCTTTGGTTTATTCCGAGTGCGCTTTTTAACTTCTTCATAAAAAGCTGGCAAAATCGGATCCATTGACGCCGAATGATAAGCATGAGAAGTAGCTAAACGCTTAACCACTGCCTCTTGTGATAATAATTCCTGTTCCAGTAATGCAATAGCCGCTTCATCGCCTGAAATAACACAAGCTTGCGGGCCATTGATTGCTGCCAGACTGCAACCAGCCCCGGCAATTCTTTCTTTTAATTCACTCGCAGGTAATGCCACCGATATCATAGCGCCAGGTGCTGCACTCTGCATCAGCTTTCCTCTAACAACTATCAGAGACAAAGCATCATCTAAAGAAAATACACCAGCGAGCGTCGCCGCAACGTATTCACCTAAACTGTGTCCGATCATCACCGTAGGCTTAACTCCGAGGCTCAGCCAAAATTTCGACAGTGCATACTCAAGAGAAAACAATAACGGTTGAGTCAAACTGGTTTGGGATATACGCTGTGCCATGTCTTCTGACTCAGCCTGAAGAGACAGACATTCACGAATATCTTGCGCTAATAACGGCTGTAAGTACTGAGCACAATAATCAAATGTTTCCCGGAAAATTCCGCCTTGCTGATACAGGTCATGTGCCATGCCAGCATACTGACTGCCCTGTCCAGTAAATAAAAATACCACTGATCTATTCGCAACAACTTTAACGCTCGGTAACGTGTGAGACAAGTGCTTCGATAAGCCATCAAGAGAGTCACAGCTAACGCCATAACGATAGTTATGGGCTTCACGCCCAGTCTGCAAAGTAAAGGCGATATCTGCCAATGACTGTTGTGGATTACGATTAATCTCCTCACCTAAAGCTTCACGACTGGCCTGCAGGGCCTTATCGCTTTTCGCTGACAACACGATTATCTGTTGTGACGTAGATACCAACTGCTTTGTTCGTTCCGGCGGCTGCTCCAGCACTACATGAGCATTGGTGCCACCGATACCAAATGAACTGACCCCAGCCCGGCGCGGAGTAAAGCCTGCTTGCCAGTCTTCTTTTACTGAGTTCAGGTAAAAACCAGTTTTGGCAAAATCAATGTCAGGATTAAGTTCATTGAAATGAATATTAGGTGGTAAAACACCGTGTTTCACCACAAATACCGACTTGATAAAACCAGCTATACCAGATGCTGACGCCAGATGTCCTATATTAGCTTTCACCGCTCCCAGCGCACACGAATTAGTGCTGTCCTGTGACGAAAACACTCGTTTTAAAGCCGCTATTTCTACCGGATCACCGAGCTTAGTTCCAGTACCATGGGTTTCAATATAACCGATTGAATCCGGTTCAACACCAGCATTGCTCAAGGCACGTTTAATAACTTTTACTTGACCATCGACACTCGGAGCCGTGAAACCTACTTTATCGGCGCCATCGTTATTGATGGCTGAGCCCTTGATCACAGCATGGATTTCATCACCATCAGATAGTGCATCGGATAAACGTTTCAATACCACCACAGCTGCACCATCGCCTGCACGTGCACCACTTGCTTGAGAATCAAACGGGCGACAATGTCCGTCCAGTGATGCTATGCCACCATCAACTACATTCACTCCCTCAGGTTTGAGAATATGCAGAGAAGCGCCTCCTGCCAGCGCCATATCAGAAGTGCCGTCCAGTAAACTGCTACATGCCTGATTGATCGCTACCAAAGAAGTTGAACATGCGGTGCCAACATTGATACTCGGACCGTCAAGGTTCAGCTTATGAGAGATCCGGGTCGCGGCAAAGTCACTACTGTTACCCAACATAACCGCCATACGGTCATAACTTTCCCATAACTTACTTTGAGTTAACAAGTTATCCGTTATATAACGGTTTTCACCTACACCAACAAAAACACCGATATTATTATCTTTTGAACGACTACCGTAACCGGCTAACTGTAAGGCCTCATCACTACATTCAAATAATAATCGCTGCTGTGGATCCATAATTTCCACTTCCCTTGGCGTAAAGCCAAAATACTCCGCATCAAAATCCTCGATTCCTTCGAGCAATACACCCGTTTTAATATAATTAGCTTCATTAAACTGCTCTGCTGGTATACCTGCATTTAGCAACTCTTCATCTGTGAAGTAATTAATCGATTCCTTACCCGCACATAAATTATCCCAGTAATCTTGTGGTGTACTTGCATCAGGAAAACGCAATGCCATACCTATAACAGCGATGTCCTCGTCATTCCTCACCGACCGCTTAATTTTAATTTCTGAGCTATCACTTTCAGTGGTTCCGCTCATAAACTGCGACAAACCTCGGATGGTCGGATAGCTGAAAATATCGGTAACACTTATATCGACGCCTAAACGTTCAAATATTTTATGTCTCATCTCTATTGCAAGCATAGAGTTACCACCGGAATCAAAGAAAGGAGAGTCAACCCCTACGTGCTCAACTGACAATATTTCACACCAGATTTTTTGTAAATCATCTAAAACTACTGGAGTTCTTTCAGGTGAATCAACAACTTTACTTTCAGGCACTTTTTCTTGGGGTAAGGCTTTTACATCCACTTTTCCATTTGCAGTAAGTGGAAGTTCAGTCAGGTAAATAAAGGCCGACGGGATCATATAATTTGGCAGATGACCTTTGAGTAACACCCGCAACTCTTCCGTTATATTATCCGGTGTTGTCGCTACAACATAAGCAAGCAATTTCGTTTTATCACGATTAACGACGACTTTTACCGATTTAATTCGAGTGTCTTTTAGCAAAACATTTTCAATTTCGCTTAATTCTATTCTATATCCGTGTAATTTTACCTGTTCATCAACACGTTCAATAAATTCTAATTGCCCGTCATTACGCCATTTCACCAAATCGCCCGTTCGATATAATTTGCTATCAGAGGATGAATTAAATGGATCACTAATAAATTTATCTGCATGTTTATCTTTAAGATAACCGCGAGAAACACTATCACCACCAATATAGAGTTCCCCGATAACACCTGTTGGCATTAACTGTAGTGAAGAGTTCATCACGTAAAGTCGGGTATTGCCGATAGGACTACCAATAGAAACCACAAGTTCATTATCTGTATTTTGACTATTTTGGGTTAACTTTGATACAGAACAACCAACAGTAGCTTCGGTTGGTCCGTATTCATTAAAATATATCCCATCAGGTAATATTTTTGTACGCCACAGATCCAGTACAGCCCAGGTTAACTGCTCCCCGCCTATAACCAGACAGTGAGCAACATTACTGGTGAAATTATCAAGTATATCGCCCAGTACAATAAGGTGTGCTGGTGTCATTTTAAATAACATCGGCACTTGAGCAGATTTAATAATATTGGCTAAATGCTCAAGCTCACGACTACCTGCCGGCACCAGAATTACCTCAGCACCACTCACTAATGGAGTAAACAAACTGGTAACGGTTGCGTCAAAACTCAAGTTAGTACTTACTACACCAGAGGATAAACCAGACATGTAACTAACGATTGAATGTTGCAGATAATTAAGCAGGTTGCCGTGCTCAATAATCACGCCTTTAGGTAAACCCGTTGAACCTGAAGTATAAATAATATAAGCAGGATCTGATTTTTTAATGGACACAGTGCTACAAGATGGATTCTCTTTAGAAAACTCCACAATTTTAACGCCGTCAACATCAAGGTTGATGGTATCGATCTCAATTATTTCTGGTATTAAACTCGAATCACCACAAGTAAGTAATAAAGCCGCATTAGTATCTTTAATGATAAAATCTAAACGATTCTCAGGCACATCAGCGTCAACCGGAATATAACAAGCACCGGCCTTGAATACAGCAAGTACACCAACCAGCATATTAATTGAACGCTCAGCTTTTAGCACGATATTCGCGTTTACACCAATATCGTAACTTAAAATAGTGTGAGCAAGCTGATTGGCTTTTTCATTCAGTTCTTTATAAGTAAGAGATTCATCGGCCATTGATACTGCACGACTGTCTGGAGAATTTACCGCATGTTGCTCAAACAATTGATGAAAACACAATTCCAGCTTATCCTGCGTACTGATGTTTGCAGATTGCTCTGAGTGCTCAATTAACTTAGCTAATTCACTATCATTCAGTATAGATATATTGCTGATTGCCAGATCCGGAGTTTTAACCAGATTGGTTAACAACTGAATAAAGTGACCAGCCATACGAGATACAGTCGATTGAACAAAAATATCAGTCGCGTACTGCCAATTAATTTGTATTCCTTGTGGCGTTTCATATACATCCAGCGTTAAATCAAATAATGCCGGATAATTGATCGGTTCAAGCTCTGTAGCTTCAAGTCCACTCAGGTTTAATTCGGTTGTTTCATTATTTTGTAACGTCAACATCACCTGGAATAAAGGATTAAAATTTGTCGAACCCGCTGAGCTCAATTCATTTACCAGTACTTCAAAAGGCAATTCTTGGTTTTCAAATGCATTAAGCACATTTGCTTTACTCTGACCAACAAGTTCCTTAAAAGTAATATCCGATGAAAACCGGCTGCGCAATAATAAGGGATTGGTGAAAAAACCCACCAAAGGCATAGTTTCGGTGATACCACGGTTCGCCGATGAAGAGCCGATAACTATGTCATTCTCACCACTGTAGCGGTTCATAAAACTGGCAAATGCAGCATTTAACACCATAAACAGTGTAACTTGCTCTTTTTTTGCAAGTTGCTTCAAGGCGCTGCTTAAGGTAGATGGGATATCCTGACGTACTATGCCACCATTAAACGTTTGAATTTTAGGCCGAGGCTTATCCAACGGAAGTTTATGAAGTTCAGGGGCCGATTCAAGCTGCAATTTCCAATAATCAAGTTGACTGCTTGCCTCCGCTGAAGTTAACCATTCTTGCTGCCAAACAGCAAAATTTTCATAGTTAATCGGCAATGGTGGTAAATTATGCTCTTCGCCTTTGATAAAGGCATTATATATACTATTAATTTCCTGTTGCAGGATGTTTTTTGACCAGCCGTCTGAAGCTATATGGTGAATGGTCAGATTAACCAGAGTCGATTGAGGCCCCAAATTAATTATCGCCCCCCTAATCATTAAATCGCTGGCCAAATTGAACGGCTTAATTGAGTGGCTATCAATAATTTCTTGTACCAACGGTGATTCAAAATTTGCACCTACAGCATCAAATTGCTCAAGCTCAAATTGCCAGTTTTCACCAATAACACTTTCTACACTAGAATTACGATGACTAAAAGTTGTTCGCAAGGGAGTATGTCTTGCTATTAACGCATTTATCGTTTGATTAAATACCTTAATATCTAACGAACCAGCAAATGCGATCGTCATAGATAAGTTATAGTTCGAACTGCCATTGTATATCTGATCCAACATCCATAATTGATTTTGCCCAGACGTCATTGTTCCACAATGCTCCTGAGTTTTAATAACCAAAGGAAAATCGGCAGTACCAGCCAAATTATCTATAAGTGCAGCCATTCGTGCCAGTGTTGGCTGTTCAAATAGATCTCGAATATTTAAAGAGATCGAAAACGTCTGAACAACCTCAGAAATAAGCTGAGTAGCAGTGATAGAATCACCACCCAGGCTAATGAAGTTATCATTAACAACAACCTGATCTAGCGCAAACAAGTCTTGCCATATTAATGCTAATTTCTTCTCTGTTGCTGTTACTGGCAAGATGCTTGTAAGATCATGTGATTCTGAATGCTCAGTGTGCTCGTTTAATTGTTCAAATTCATTATTTTCGAACATTTGTGCGGTAAGAGATCTTCGTAGCTTACCACTGGAAGTCCTCGGCAAACGTGCGGCTTTAATAAAACAAACCTTGAAAACAACTAAGCCAAACAGTTCAAAAATCGCTGAGGATATCGCCAAAAGTGCCTGTTCATAATCAAATGTTTTAACCAGTTTCCGTTCAATTTCCTGAACGAGCACCAGTTCATTCCCCATCTGAAAAGCAACTGTCCCACCCGCGCGTAATCCTTCATATGCAGCACCTGAGCATGCCTCCAGATCATGTGGAGTATAATTACGTCCGTTAATAATGAGAATGTCCTTGATACGACCGGAGATATAAAGCTCCCCTTGATATATAAACCCCAAATCTCCGGTGCTTAAATATCTGGTGCCCGGTTTATCTGCAAGTTGACAATTAAAGGTTGATTTTGTTTTTTCCTCATCTCCCCAATAGCCTCGTGAAATACTGGGACCAGAACACCAAACTTCACCTATCTGACCATCGGTAAGTTCCATTTTTGTGTCGAGACTAACAATTTTAAGCTGATGCTTATCATCAACCTTGCCACATCCTACAACGGATATAGATTCCTTTTGACAATCATGAGGTTGCGCGTGATAATTCTGTAATCTGGCTTTATTGAAATTTTCTATAACTACTGGTTTGTCCGCCGAAGATGAAGTTAAAAATGCGGTCGCTTCCGCCATGCCATAACTGGTAAAAAAAGCATTGGCTTTAAAACCCACGCTAGAAAACCTTTCCATAAAGTTGTTTAGCACTTTGGATTCTATCGGCTCTGCAGCATTATAAGCAATTCTCCAACTCGATAAATCAATATTTTTTAAGCCATCTTCTTTAATTCTTGAATGACACAAGGCATAAGCAAAGTTTGGGGCTCCACTTACCGTCACTTTATATTGGGAAATAGTTTCAAACCAAACCAGAGGACGTTTAATGAATCGAGCCGGAGCCATAAGCACGCCATGCGCACCAAGATAGGCTGGCAACAAGAACCCCGTGATCAAACCAAGATCGTGGAACAAAGGTAACCAGCTACAAAAAACATCTTTTTTATTAACCTTGGCTGCTTCTTCAAGCCCTGTCAGATTTGAAAGAATATTACTGTGGGAAATCATTACCCCTTTAGGGTTTCCAGTTGAACCTGAGGTGTATTGCAAAAATGCTAATGAATCTGGCTGGGGCAAAGGTAATTTAACAAGATCACCTCCTCCCTCTAAATCTCTGATAGTTATTATTTTTACTTGTTCTTCTTCTTCAAGGTATTCGTCAATCCGCGGCTTTAACGCATCAATAGTAATCACTAAACGCGCATCGCTGTTATTGACAACCTTGACGACTTTTTCTTTGTGATTATTTGTTGTCGGAGGATAAAAAGGTACAGCAACCACACCTGCATATAAACAGGCATAAAATACATAAATATAATCAACCCCTTGTGGGACTAAAATCACAGCCCTTTCACCTTGGGGAATATGTTGAAGTAACTTATTCGCCAGCAAATGAGATTTTGCATTCAAATCAGAGTAAGTTATCCTAGTTTCTTTTCCAGAATCATCAACATTGGTATAGACTACGTGTGCACCGGAATGTAATGCGTGAAACTTTACAACTTCAACAATTGAATTCATTGGCTTCATGATATTTATTTTCCTACATGGATTGGTTACGACTTTTTATAAGAGTAGCTAATACCAATTGCCCTACTTAATTGGTTAATAAGCTACTCCTGTTTTATGAATGCTAAGTTGCTCAGCACTCTTTCTTTACTATTGTTTTTCTTACTTTCTTACACCGACTCTGTTACTAAACCTGCTCGGGAGAATTATTGATGACTTCCTTCAATTTCCCATCTTCCATCACAACAATTTGATCGGCTAATTCAAAAAATCTATCATCGTGTGTGATAACGATAATAACTTTATTTTTGGCTTTTAAATTAGGTAAGATTTTTTTGTAAAAAATTTCTTTAAATCTAGGATCTTGATCAGCAGCCCATTCGTCAAATAAACATATATCCCTATCTTCCAATAGCAACACAAGCAACGCCAGTCTCTTTTTTTGCCCATCTGAAAGTGAAGTGGTACTGAACTTACCATCAACTATTTTCACTTTTCCATCTAACTCCAAATATCTGAAATATTCGTCTATTTGTTCCTGAATTTCGGGAGATTGAATACCGAGTAAACGATCAAATAAATGGTAGTCGGAATATATCGCAGAAATTTGTTGTCTTGCGGATTCAAGCTGGCTCTCTTTGAGCGGATCATCATCAAATAAAACGTCTCCCGATGTAGGTGTATAATGCAGTGTTAAACACTTGGAAAGCGTCGACTTTCCTGAACCATTTCCTCCTACTATGTAGGTTATCTGGTTACGTTTAAAAGTTAAGGTGGTCGGTTTTAAGGCAAAGTCGCTATCATCTTGAGAATATTTATATCCCAATCCCTGTACTCTATATTCAGACCAATCTTTTACGATAGATTCTGTTTTTTCAATATCACTGGATTTCGTTTTAGTATAAAACTCTTGAATTTTTGTTAAAGAAACACCCCCTGCTTTTATTGCCCCTACAGCCCCCATAATATTACCAATAGGCCCGGACAAATAAACAAGCGCAACCACAATACCAACAAGTTCAAGTTGTGTAAGAACAAAAACATAAGGTAAATGAAAGATCACCATTGCCATCACCATATAAGTGATCAATTCACCAACGCTATCCGCCAGCATCATAAACCCATTACCCTTGAAAGTCGCTTTCCTAGTACCAACTTCAGCTTTATAAAGTAAGCCTTCTAAAAATTCATCAGAACGTTTTCGGTTTAATTTAAGTTCTTTGGCACCAAAAATAAGTCCTCTGATACCTTCCTGAACATTATCACTCATATCCCGCGCTTTTTTCAAATACTGGGTCCCAAAATATAGCGGGATCCGGTAAAGCAGAATAGACAGCACCGTTGCTACCAAGACATAGACAAACACTTTTTCATTAAGAAAAACCAAATAACTTAAAATACCAAAAACCGTCACTGAGTTTACCCAAATAACAGGATAACTGCTGGCCGCTCCAGTCACAGTTGGCACATCTATTCTTAACAGATTGAGCAATTTAGACTGACCCATTTTTTCCAATTCATAGTAAGACATTCCTTGAATACGGCGAAAAAGGAACATACGATGTTTTAGTGACGCTTTATGGGTGATGTGTATGGATAAAAGAGAGGAAAAATATTTTAATATAACAATCAATGCACAAGCGATAATAAAAAATTGTGCAATGTCCGCTGTAGGTGAATTAAAAATTGATTCCCCTGTTGAATGCAATGTGTCAAAGTCAATTAAACCACTCGCTACTACATACATGATAAATGGAATAACCGCCGCATAGCACAGTCCTGTAACAACACCTAATATCGTAGAGAAAAAGAATAAATTGGGGGAAACTTTCCAAAACAGGTCGCTTATCTTTTGTAATTCCATGATTTTATCTTATTAATGTGAGATCAAATGACGCTTGAGTCAACTCGCCATTCTTGTGTGCCGAAAATAATGTCATCTCTAGTATAGAGTTACAATTATCGTTCATTAAAGCAGAGTAACGACTACTTACGCCCGCTACTTTCTTTTTGCTTGTTTTACTGCCAGGGATCTTTTCCAAGCTATTTACAAGACGGTAGTCAATACCATGGATAAAATCCGGTATCTTAACAGATGGAGAAAACAGACTAACCGGGGCACAATATGTGTTTTTCCTCTCGGGTAAAAACAAATTAACCAATGGTGCTATTGAACTTGAACCTGCATTCAACGTTGACATCTGCATTTGCTGTGCATAATATTTATCCAAATCCCAAAGGAGAAAGTCTGTTTCCTGTCCCTGAGTTAATTTTTGTATAGTGATTTCTAATGCTTGTTGGGCTATATCCTCACATGACTCAATAGATTGGGTTTCATTACGATCACATAATAAATTACTGCTATCGTGCTGAAGAAAATCTATAAATCGCAAATCAGAATTTGAAAGTATATAGCTATACAATGGACCCCCACCTGCGTAATCCCCTAACTTAGTAAGATCATCACCTAATACCAACTGATTCAACTCTTTGATCCAACTGAGATAAATAACAGATTGAATATTGTGAAATGATAACTGCCTATCCCAATTTTCTAATAACTGTACAATATCACGCTTTTGTAGCTTGCTTGCTGAGTCCATAATAAGTTGTACCTGCACCTCGGTAAGGTGTAGTTCAGCCATATCTCCTTGCAGTGTAAAGGCTTGTGTAGCCTCCAAATTATTGCTAGCAGCCTGAATAAATTGAACTAATTTCAATTCATTTTCAGTATTTAATTCCTTCAAGCGATTTGAACTAACGAATGAGTGATCATTTTGCCTGATCAAATATCCGACTTCAGGATTATATCGGCTACTCAATGTAGATAAATTCACGTAAATATCCTGACTCATATCATAATTCCAACCTTCGATTGGACCAGGCTGAACGCTATCTGATGTAGAAGTATATAGTCCTTGTGACACAGCACCGATATTACCGACGATATCCATATACATAAAGTCTGCTGCAGGGGAAACATATCCTTTAAGCCCCTCATTAAAACTCTGCCAATTTCTGGCGCTATTGATTTCAAGCAAACTGCTAAAGCTCGCCCCTATGCCTTTGCTGCCAGACCATTTTAAACTGTAAACAAAATCTTCAAGCACGTTACTTTTATCACTGATAACTGGACCATGCATGGTCGCTCTTGAATAAAAGGTATATGTTTTTCCCGTTAAAACATCTTCCTTGATAATAATATTTTCTTCAAACAATTCCATGTCCTGATATTCACCATTCACTTCATACTGATTACGATCAAATGGATTGATTTTCTCTAATACTATGTCCTGAGTATCGATATTTAATTCAGACATAGACCAGGAAATATAATTATTATTGCCACTAATAAAAACTGGCATCCCCGGAACTGTAGTGCCGTTGACTGCAAAGTCAGGACTACTTAAAGAGACTAAATACCACTTGGGTAAATATGAATTATATCCACCAATATCTTGACTGAGCATAGGTAATCCCGAAGCAGTATATTTCCCTGAAACAACCCAGGCAGTACTGGTTGAGCGACTCAGAGGCTGTAACATTTCTTGATCGTTAACGCTCAAACCATCGTTAATCAATGCGTTGAAATCAAGACCAAAATCTGAAAACTGCTCGAATGAATTAAATAAAGAAATCTTATTAGCTGTCTCTATACCAACCGCCTGACTTAATATCATCTTGGCTACTTCATCATTCACGCCATCTGACCATTCCCATGAAAACAGTTGCATCAGCACTAAAGAATCTTGTGGTAACCATCGTTCGGCTTTGACACCAAGTAGCTCAAACTGCAAAGGTAATAGTTTAAATTCCACAATAGCGGCATTCACCCCTTGCGCATATATATCTAGTACGTTTTTCGTTTCAGGATCTAAATCCAACCAGACTTTTTCCGCCTGCCGTTTCAAACCCAGTTTACGCATATGGATATCAAATGCCAGTGTACTTTCACCATAAAATTCACTTAACCTCCCTGAAGCAATTCTTTTGGCAATATCCATTTGCCACAATCTATCCTGTGCATGAACATAACCTAAGGCATAATAAGCATCGAGTTTATTTGATGCATTAATTGCCACGGTTCCGGTTTTCTCCCTAATAATTTCGGTCCTTTGACTGTGGGCTTGAATTGTTAATACCTCCTCATAACTCGGCAGGTTATAACCTAAATACAAAACAACAAGAACAGGAATCATAATAATTGGTAATAATAACCACGTTAAAATTCGTGAACTAAGCGGGTGTTTTTCCCATACGGATATAGCTTTCACTGGCTCTCCAAAAATAATATACCTTTAATTTTGAACGATCAATTAGGTTGATCCTTCAGACGGATTAATGACCTAAGAACTAAGAGATATAGATGGATTAAATTTAATTTAAACCACATAGTACTACAATAAAAGATTGGATATCAATATCATTTACTCAATGATTTTTTAATCAAGGATGAATGGGTCAATATTCCTTGGTGTTATCAACTGTTAATTAATACTCCAAAGTCTTAACACAATTTATTCTTTTAAAAAGTAATTTCTACGTCAGAGAATTTATTGTACTATGGAAAAGATACTAATAACTAATGGAAGAGCTTACTGAAATGCAACGATCTTTTTATCCTATTGCTGATTTTCCTAAACTAGCTGAGCTAGGGAAACATTGGCAAACTATCCAAAATGAATTTTACGCACTTAATGCCCCAGTTATTCCAATCAATCGGGTCAACAAAGATTTTACCGCCGTTTATAATGAAATAAAAACTCATATGCAAAATGATGGTGAATATGGCTGGTTGCTTGGCTGGGGCGGAAAAACAGGTGAAAACCCTGACTGGCTACAATACGGATTAATCGCAAATTACAACCCAATCCCTTGGGCATCAACATCTATGCCTAAGACACTCGAATTGTTAAAAAATATACCCGGAATAAAAGTATGTGGTCTAGCCACAATGAAACCCAATTGTTATCTAGCTACTCATACTCATCCTGAAATATCGATAGAGCAATTATTACAGTTTCATATTACGTTAGATACGCTCCAAACTAGTAATTACAACTATCTCAATGTTAATGGTGAATTTAATCAAAATGAGACAGGAGAAAGCGTGATTTTTGATGGTTCACTTGAACACTTTGCTATAAATGCCAGTACAGCTAACCGCACTATTCTGTATATTGAGTTTAAAAAAGACGAATTATTAGCATGTTAATCTAATGCTATTAGATAATACCCAGAACGGTTAGCAGACAGAAAATAGAACCTGTACAAACAAAGCACCGAATATAATCATTAGCAGACAAAAAACATAAGCAGTGTAAATATAGCAGGGTTGATCTTAGATTTAATGAGTTTTATTCTTTCTACCTTTAAAAAAATAATATGCGCATTGTTTTCAAAAGAACAGACAATAACAACAATATAGAGCTTTATTTATATGAATATGAAAAATAACACATCACTTGAGAGTTTAGATATTTTAGAAAATCCAACTCAAGAAGAGGTGATGAAAGAATATATTTTGAAAAACAAACCTGTTTTAATCCGTGGTGTAGTATGTGATTGGCCTGCCTATAAAAAATGGTCGGGTGCAGAATTTTTACAAAAATATGGTGGGGTAAGTGTATTAACTAACAGACAAGTAAAGCCCGACGGCCCAATAGAGTCTAAAGAATTTACACTTTCTTGTTATTTGCAATATATATACGAAACAACGGACGATACCCCATACTATTTGACTGACTGGAGTTTTAGTGCCGTCTTTCCCGAATTGGTACAGGATTATAATGTTCCAGAATATTTTAAAAATTGGCTGCGGCGCATACCAGATGAAAAATTGATTGGCAATCAGATACAACGCTGGATATATATTGGCGCTAAGAATACTGGTACTATTATGCATAGGGATTTTTTACACTCTTCATCTTGGAATGCGGTAATAACAGGTGCAAAAAGATGGGTTTTTTATTCAGACAATGAAACCGAAAATGTTTACAATGGTGATGTGGACGCCTTTAACCCTGATCTGACTACTTACCCTAACTTCAGCAAGGCTAAAGGCTATACTTGTATTCAAAAACCAGGAGATATGATTTTTACTCCTAGTTTGTGGTGGCACCAAGTCAAAAATGTAGAGGCCGGAATATCAATCAATGAAAACTTTATCAATGAAACCAATATAAATATTGTCGCCAATAATTATATTAATAATTGTATTGGGGAAAGTGTCGAGTTAGATGAGCTTATCAAGATTCATATTCCTGAAATATATGATGTTTAAATGATATTTCTTAAAAGTAGCATCCTACTGAGGCAAGAAGTAGCCCAGAAGTACAAGCTTTTCTGAAGTATCTTAACCATACAGAATCAAACCGTGGAAATCTTAGTTACACCTTATAACTATATCGAGCACCTGCAGCTTTTATGATGGTTCTTTATCGTGATTTTGTCGATTTTAAAAAATCAATCAATGGCTTGTCGCTAATTGTTGAACAACAAATGCTACCCTTAACAGGTAGCATTTATTTTGCATTAAAGGGCGAAATAAGTTTAAGGTCCTTTTGGGGCTCAACAGGTTTTTCGTTATGGTATAAACGCCCTGAAAAAGAGATAAAGAGATAAAGAG
>JABSOJ010000218.1 GCA_013216005.1 Alteromonadaceae bacterium
TATTTACAGAAAAGTGCAAGTCTATGAAATTTAGATGTTCACAAATGTCAATAATAAAAAACTGCGGAATCGAGTATTAGAAAAGCGCAGTCTGTCATCTACAAACTTCCGCCGTTGCTCGACCAAAAACATTAGCTTCCTGATCTCAATGCTTTGGGGGCGAAGTTGCTTGAACTTACTCGGATAACGTAACATTAAATCTAAAGCAAACTCAGCATCTGTAGGGTCGTCTTTCGCATTACTGGGCGTAAATGCCGAACGATAAGTAGCGAGTGTTGATGGATTAATAGGAAAAATAACGAAAAAATCGTATTTTTGTAATGCATAAATGATTGGTCCTTTTGATAATTCAACAGCAACGGCAATGGGACCACCAAATCTTTTATAGAGTGCTTGAGCCCATTCATCTATTTTTGCCATATTGTGAGGAAGAACACTAAATTCTCGAATATCAGAGCCTTGAGGTTGTAAACAGAGATCATGTTTATCATCAGCCCAATCAATACCAATAAATGCGGTAAACTCTTTTTGTGTATAATTTTTCATACAGCCTCCTATACACTATGTTAATAATAAAACATGTGTGCTTAAGTTCTGCGAAAGCAATATAGATAGTTTTTAAAACATGCCCTGAGTATTCGTTAATGAACTTAAGCGTAGCTGAAACGTCGAAAGCAATGGGGTAATCATCAAATGTTTAGCGCCTCATATTCGTACGTTTCAGGTACATGTCTTGTTAATTCAGAACTGAAAGATCTGAACCATTATTATGGGTTATTAACAAGACTGAGTAACTATAAAGCGCCATAGACAGTCAAAATTGAGTTTGATGGTTTTTTAATTTTTGATATACATTTTCTTATCTGAATTAAGTTGAAAATTACCACGGCCAAGAAAGGAGTTATTAAAAAGTTAACGAATTATAACGTTAACTAAGTTCGCTTTGCTGACGTTAGCTACTGGTTGTTCTTTAGGTCAACTGATAGCCATAAGCTGACATTAAGCCTTTGCAAATTCATGAGCATATTTAGGGCAATATTAGCCAAAACTTTCTACTCACTTGTGGGGCTGGTTTAAGCTCATAGCTGCCGTTATTTCTCTATCACTCGATAGTAACTTTGAGCCTAAAACCATAATTTATTTATAAGAAAACTCCATCATTAATATTCATTTCGATACAAAAATAAGTTATTCCCATTTAGAAATTTGATTCAATTGTGATAACCTCCAACCACTATAAAAGGACTTAAAGTATTTATTTTTTTAATTTAACTTCTGGCCTTCCATTAAAAATCAACAGTTTGAGTACATAATGAATCTTAAAAATTTAATTTTTTTATTACTATTTACAAGTGTGTCCGTTTCAGCCGAAAGTATTTCGCAGAATACTAAAAGTGAGCTAACTCATCATTTGGAGAACGCCCAAAAGCGACACGGGATTTTTGGTCAA
This sequence comes from Alteromonadaceae bacterium, assembly GCA_013216005.1. Classification (GTDB taxonomy): domain Bacteria; phylum Pseudomonadota; class Gammaproteobacteria; order Enterobacterales; family Alteromonadaceae; genus JABSOI01. The sequence goes on from JABSOJ010000218.1 coordinate 1,451, forward strand.
TCTTTAGCTGTTCTTAAGAATGGTAAACTGGTTTATCTCGGAGCTACCGGAAAAGCAAATATTGAATTTAACATCCCTGCAACCCCTGAGACGATATACACTATCTACTCTGCAACAAAACTATTTGTTTCGATAAGACTTATGCAGTTGGTTGAGCAAGGGAAATTAGAACTTGATGACACCTTAGGTGAGCACTTTTCGGAGATACCGAATAATTGGAAGTCAATTACTATCTTACAAGCTTTCTCGCATATTTCCGGCATTCCGGAATATTCGCAAAAAAAAATGACTCGCTTAACAGGTGCTGAAGCAATATCTTATGTTGCAGATAAATCAATGGAATTCGAAGCTGGCACGAAAAGTAGTTATAACCAGACAAATTTCTATTACATTCAAAAGCTTGTTGAAAAGTTTGATGCTTTAAGTATAGAAAGTTCAATTAAACAACATGCTCTTATTCCTCATAAATTGGCACATACGAACTTTGGTGGAGAGTTTGACATAGTTTTAGGTCGTGCAACGAGATATAAAGGCACAATTTCTGGAAACAAACGGGTTGTGAGTAATGATCCTCCTGCCTATTATTATGCCGCCAATGGTATGAATAGTTCGGTAAAGGATATAGCTATTTGGTTTCAAGCACTATTAGCAGGACAATTTATAAGTAAAGGTACCCTTGAAAAAATATGGACCCCCCTCTCGTTGAAAAATGGTCGAAAAGCTCGTCACACCCATGGCTGGGAGATAAAAAACACAAATGGTTATACCGCTGTTGGTCACTATGGTGGTTCTATTGTGAATGTTAGGCATTTTTTCAAAGATGACTTAACGAAAGATACGGTTACGATTATTCACTTAACCAATGGCCGCAATAAACATTTCAATGCGTTTGATTTCTCTTACACATTAGCTAGTGAAGTTATGACGGAAATGAAAACACCTTTGATAACTCTCAAGGAAAACATGTTTAGAGAAGTAGAAGCTAACAATTTGGAACAAGCGAAAGCTGAATACGCTCAATTTAAAAAAACTTCTCATGATATGCCATTAGAAACAGCGGAAATGATAAACATCTTAGGTTATAACGTTATGCTGACTCTAGGGCCCCATAAAGCTATTCCTATATTTGAGTTAAATTGTCAAGATAACCCTAGTTCATCCAATGCATTCGACAGCCTTGCAGAGGCTCACCTCAATGCAAAAAACATGAGCAAGGCTAAAACCTTTTATCATAAAGCGTTAGAGCTAGATGTGGGCAATCAACGTATTCAAAAGATATTAGAGGGATTGAATAAATAACTGAAATCTTTTGTGTAATTTAAATCGATCAAGTATATCACTTCGACTTATTTAATTTGCTAATAGTAAGCTCCAATACAAAACGGCTGAGTGTTCATTTTTCGGATGAGCGCCGCTCTCTATGACCGCTTTGGTGGCTTAGTTGTCTGTAAGGATAAAGGTAGATCTACGTCTTCTAAACACTGCAAACAGATCAAAAAGCTATTGGTGTTTTCGTCCGCTATCGTATCTAAGTAGTCATTATATTGGATGATTTTAGACAATAAATTAAGACCGCTTTGTGGTAAAAGCGACGCTTCTTATAACTCGCTTTCGCCCCTAAGCGACTTAGGCAGTCAAAATTGAGTTTGTTAGATTTTTAATTTTTGTGATATATTTTCTTATCTAAACTACGTTGAAAATTGCCACGTTCACAATAAGCTTGATAAAAAAATTGTTGAGCACTAAGGTCAGCAAAGTTCGCTTTGCTGACCTTAGCTACTGGTTGTTCTTTAGGTCAACTGATAGCCATAAGCGGACATTGAGCTTTTGTGAAACCACGATCATATTCAGGGCAATACTAACTGAAATTTCTTGCTCATTTGTGGGGCAAGTTTAAGTTCATAGCGGTCACAGGTGTTTTAATAGCTCATGACTATTGTGAGCGAGTTACCGACACTCGCTCATTTTTAGTTTGATTTATTTAGGAGATTTACAGAAATTTATGGAACCATTGAGCTAATTCAATATTAGCTTTTTCTTTGTTTTTCATTAGTCCGTGATTATCACCAGGGTAAAGAACGATCTTATGTGGAATATTGCTTTTAGACAACGCTACAGCAAAGTCTTCAGAATGTTTAACAGAAACTCGCTTGTCATTAGTACCATGCAATAGCAAAATCGGAATTTTTGGAGATAGCTGCTCAACCCATTTTAGGACTGACCTTTTATCTAACTCAGTTTTCTTATTTTCAAGGTAATTTGGAATTCGTTTTTTATATACTTTTTCCATAGCAGGACGATAAGTTAAACCTTTCGATAAGTCAGTATTTCCAGCAATAGTAGCAATAGCTTTAATCTTATTCGTTTGTTTAACAGCTAAATGTGTTTGCATACCCCCTCGGCTTGCTCCATACATTCCTATGCGATTAGCATCAGCTCCTTTTATCGAAGGTATCAAACCTATTAAAGCTGTTACATCTTTTACATCCTTTCCTCCAAACTCATCAAGCGTATCTGATCTTGTTTGAACACCTCTGTATTGGCTTCCAATAATGACAAAACCCTCTTTAGCAATTGGAAATAAATTATGCATCATAGAACCAAAAACTACACTACCAAAATTTCCATTTCCACCACGGTTATAAATAAGTACGGGTAGTTTTTTCTCGGCTATTTTAGGCTTAATGATGTAACCTTTCACCATCAGAGAATCGACTTCATATTCGAAGGTACTGCAATCTAGGCTCAATTTAAATTGTTCATATTTTTCTTTGCCAAACATTGAGTCAAACCAAGCTAGCTTTTTATTTAGAACTTCTTCTGAACTAGCTTTCCTTTCATATTTCTTTTTCATTTTCCCCCGCCACAAATCGTAGTCTGAGAATCCCCTGCTGAAGCAACTTTGCTCATTTTTTACTTGTTCATGAACAATCAAATTAGACGCTTTGGACGGAAGGGATATAATTATCAAAGATAAAATTAGAAGGTGTTTTTTCATTTTATGCTCTTTCTTTTTCGTTTCAGGATTAAGTTTCGACTTAGCTTGCTTCTGGTAAGTACGCAAGAATGGGAGATGCCATAAGCATCAACTGTGGAGTTCTCCCCTCAAAATCATACTTAGATTTTAAAGTTGAATGTATTTCATTTGCTTTTTTGGTGTTCCCCATCGTTACATAAGCTTTTCGCTTTAAATTTAAAGCCTGTATTTTAGCTATATTATTATCTGTAGAGGATTCGATTTGTTCTACAATATCAATGGCAGACTTTCCATCATTATTAGCCAAATGAGCGTGAGCTAATATGAATAGTGACCCTACCTTGGGCTTTGGTTGACGCTTTATTACGTCTTGCATAAGCTCAATCGCTTTTGTGGCTTCACCAACTTTAATATGAGCCATAGAAAGGTGGTTCTTCAAAAACAGTACCTTTTTCATAGAAGTCTTTGGGTACATTACCTCAAAGCTTGTCAGTATTTCCTTGTGCTTTTCAAGTTTGTCTAGTACATAGCTTAAAATAGTAAAGCTTATCAATTTCAGGGAGCGTTCCGACTTTGTATCAGAAGTAGTTGGTCTATTTGTATTCCATCTAACTAACTGTTCGTGAATATCATTCAATATAATTGGATCAGTCGTTTTTGCTTGCTTTGTAATTGCTAATAACTCGTCAATTAATTCATTGTGAAGAGCGTTATCGTTATAAATTCTTAGTTTCTTCTTTTCATTCTTTTTCGTAATCGATTGTTGCTTACTATTCTCTGTTGGTTTTTCAGTTATTGCGGCCACTGCAATAGAACTCATGGCAAATGCTATGACAATAGTCAGGATATACTTTGTTTTCATTTTACTTTCATTAGTTAAATTTTTGATCCTTTTGATGTTGAAATTGCTAGAGTTTGTTATTGAAACAGCAGGAATAGAGGTTTTAGTAATTCTACTATTTTTAAGAATAATGAGAGCTAAATCTTGAGAGTACTGCTCTTTTAATTGAGCGTGACATTTCTCATCACAACTCAGTTCAATTTGATTTCTGGCAACAGCAATCAAATACAACAAAACAGGGTTCCACCAAAATAGACATTGAGCAAACGTTAACAACCACATCCACAAAGGATCGTGTTGCTTGATGTGGTTTATTTCGTGAGTAAGAATTGTCTTAATTTGGTTTTCTTGTTGCTTAGTATTGCTTAACCAAATAGTAGGCTTGATAAATCCTGTAGCCATTGCTAGAGAGCAATGCTCTGTAATTCGTATTTCAATATTTGGGTTATCAAATCCATGATCTTGCCAATAGTGATTGGCCAATACAGAATGGTATTTCCACTTCTCTATTTGAAAGTAGTAGTTCCAAATGGTTTTGATAAATAGAAATAAACCAATACTCAATAGAATGAAAAATGCGGAACCAAAAGAAAGTAACGACCACAAATTATTGTCGTTGGTTTTGGAAATAATTGACTGAATATAAGACTGTGTTGAAGTTACAGTATTTAATCCATATTCAAACTCAAGAGACTGTATGTTATTGGATACTTCATTAATGTATGGACTTAGTGGATTTGACAACATAGGTAAAGTTGATACTACATTCCAAGGGATAAACCATCCTATGACAGCAAAGATGGCAACATAAAAGCGTAATCTAGCAGGAGCACCTTTAAGTAAATAGATTGAAGTTATGGCAGTAATGCAGATTATTAAATTAGTTATGAAATAATCGATCATAGCTCATCCTTGTTTTTCTTTTTTTGTTTAGCTAAAAATGTTTCTAGGTAAGTAATATCATCCTGACTCAATTTCTCGTCTTTCATTAGATGAGCAATTAGATTACTTGGCTTGCCATTAAAAAAGCGTTTAAGGAAACTAGGTAAAAGTTCTTGAGTGATTGCAGACTTTTCTACCATAGGAGCATAGTAGATAGCTCGACCTTCAATGCGCTTCCTGACAATAGCCCCCTTACTTTCTAAACGATCAATAATTGTTTTGACTGTTGAATAGGCAACGTCTTTTTCTTCATGAATACATTTAAATACTTCTGGAGAAGAACTTGTGCCTTTCTCCCAGAAAATTTGCATGACATCCAATTCAAATTCACTTAGCTTCACTTAGTTACTCTACATTTGTAGTAATTGACTTCTACAAATGTAGAGGTAAACATTTATGGTGTCAATAAGTTTTTCAGTTTGAGCTACTAATTGAGCAAGTATTGGAAAGCTTGAAAATATTAAACCTTTACATAACAAAGTATTAATTAGGAGGTTTAAAAATTTGTTTTATTGTCGTTTGAGAGTATAGTCAACCAATATCAGTTCATTAGTGTAGGGCATTGCCAGCGCTCACTGATTGCACAAAACCGTCCTTCGTGGCGGATTTTTAGTTTCTGACGTATGTTTGCAATGGTGGCTTAGTTCTCATTCAGGCTTAACAGGTTATTATCAAAAAGTTATCTTAACAGGCTCTTGTTTTTATATTTTGGGAACGTCAGCTATCGTATCTAAGTAGTCATTATATTGGATGATTTTAGACAATAAATTAAGACCGCTTTGTGGTAATTGTTGACCTAAACAAATACAGTTAATCAAAGCCTAAAATAAAAAATATAAAAAAATTACATATTAAGA
>JABSOJ010000219.1 GCA_013216005.1 Alteromonadaceae bacterium
AAGATCTTCAAACTTTAAAAGCAGCTACACCCCATACGTAATAAGACATGTAGACTTTCCGTTCAGGCACTAACTATCTAAAACATTAGCTGAGCAAATGTTAATAACACTGAAGACTGTGTTTAAAATTTAATAAAGGGTGTCTTTTATTTGAGTCACAAATAGTTGAGAATAATCACATGAAATCCTTAACTATTCCTAAAAAATAACTGAGATCAGATAATAAAGGCTCACAAATATTTAAATTTTCACTGACCAAATTAATGTAGAGTATATTACAAACATATTATTCCCTTAATTTCTATTCCCCAAACTTTATATTCAAATATTAGAATTACTTATATCACTGCTTGCATCAATCAAATTTAATCATTAGGATTAAGTTCATAGATGAATATCCAATAGTCGACAACAATACATCAGCTTAAAACAAGTTAAAAAAAACATTTACAAGCATTATTCTGTCCCTGCTATGTTAAATGATGTTGAATTAACCATGAACATGTCTTAATCAAATAAATGCTTTGTTCGCTTTAAGCTACAATAATAAAATACAAATAACTTGAGATGATTTATGAGCGCTATAACGTCGGCCGATATCGACAAAATATCCGATATTTTACAACAAAATAAAAAATTGCCGGGCGCTTTGCTGCCAATTCTTCATGCTATTCAAGATGCACTGGGGTTCGTACCTGACGATGCCGTTCCACTGATTGCCACCGCCCTTAACCAATCCCGAGCAGAAATACACGGGGTGATCAGCTTTTATCATCATTTTTTAACGAAAAAAACCGGACAACATCAAATTTCAATTTGCCGTGCTGAATCCTGCCAGTCAATGGGCTCAATAACGTTAGAAAGTAAAATCAAACAACGCCTCAAGCTTGATTACCATCAAACTTCCGCAGACGGTCAATACAGTTTAGCGCCTGTTTACTGTTTGGGTAATTGTGCTTGTTCACCAGCCATTCGTATAAACGATGATATTCACGGTGAAATGACAATGGACAAATTTGAAAGTCTGCTTGATTCAATGGTCACTTACAATCTGGAGCTAAAATGAATTCAGCTAAAATGAACATAGCTCAACTAAATTCAGCTCATGTAAATAAAGAGCCTGTTAACTCAAACCGTATTTTTGTCTCACTTGATACTACCGCTATATCTAAAGGCAGCAATAAAGTAGCGACGCAGATATCTTGTTTATTAAATGAACAAGCTAAAACGGAACAAACCAAAATTTCTGCAACACTGGTCAGAAACGGCTCCCGTGGCATGTTTTGGCTAGAGCCGCTGGTAGAAATTGAAACACCGCTTGGTCGAGTCGCTTACGGCCCGGTAACCAAAACAGACGTAGCCGAGATTATCAAACCTGAAGCATTTAACGGTATTACCGATCATCCGCTTTGTTTAGGATTAACCGAAGAGTTACCCTGGATGAAGAAACAACAACGTCTTACTTTTGCACGTGTTGGACTTATTGATCCGATTGATGTTGACAGCTATATCAGCCACCAAGGGTTTGACGGATTAAAAAATGCGTTAACACTAACACCGCAAGAAATCGTCAACCAAGTTAAAGACTCCGGTTTACGTGGTCGTGGTGGGGCAGCTTTCCCGACAGGAATAAAATGGCAAACCGTATTAGATACGCCTGATCAACAAAAATATATTGTCTGTAACGCAGATGAAGGTGATTCCGGCACCTTCGCTGATCGCATGTTGATGGAAGGTGATCCTTTAGTCTTAATCGAAGGCATGATCATCGCAGGTATCGCCGTGGGTGCTACGCAAGGATACATTTACCTGCGCAGTGAATATCCACAAGCACATAAAATATTAAATCAAGCAATAATCCAAGCAAAAGCAGCAGGATATCTAGGCAAAAACATTTGCGGCAGCCAGCATACCTTTGAACTGGAAGTGCGTTTAGGTGCTGGTGCCTACATTTGTGGTGAAGAAACCTCGTTACTGGAAAGTTTGGAAGGCAAACGTGGCTTAGTTCGCGCTAAACCGCCCTTGCCCGCCATTGAAGGTTTGTTCGGTCAGCCCACTGTCGTGAACAATGTTATTTCTCTCGCTTCTGTGCCTATTATTTTAAGTCGTGGCAGCGAATATTACCGCGACTTTGGCATCGGCCGTTCTCGCGGAACTTTACCGATTCAACTTGCAGGCAATGTTGCACGTGCTGGTTTATTAGAGCTGGCGTTTGGAATTAGCCTGAAAGAACTTTTAGAAGATTATGCTGGTGGCTGTAAAACTAAAAAACCTATCCGCAGCGTGCAAGTCGGTGGCCCGTTAGGCGCGTATTTACCCGCTTCGCAGTGGGACACAGCGCTTGATTACGAAGCATTTTCCCAAATGGGTGCTGTGCTTGGTCATGGCGGCATTGTCGTTTTTGATGATAGTGTTGATATGGCAGCACAAGCACGTTTTGCCATGGAATTCTGCGTCGAAGAATCATGCGGTAAATGTACCCCGTGTCGTATTGGCTCAGTACGCGGTGTAGAAGTTATCGATAAAATAATTGAGGCGAAAGCAGACAGCGATCAGAAAGCACAATCCCTGACCTTACTTCATGACTTATGCGATACCATGGAATTCGGCTCTTTATGTGCAATGGGCGGCATGACGCCTTTTCCGGTGCGAAGCGCGATAAAATATTTTCCACAAGATTTTGGCCTCAGCTCCACCGAGAAAACATCAGACAAATCAGCCGACAAGCAATCAGCCAATGAGGAGTGTGACCAATGATAAATTATTTTGATCCTAAAAGTGAACCCGTTACTCAAAGCCGGGATTTAGGCACTCCTGAAAAATTTTCAGACACACAAATCACATTAGACATTGACGGTGTTTCAGTCACTGTTGCCGAAGGTACTTCCGTACTGCGCGCAGCAGCTTTGGTTGATATCAATATTCCAAAACTATGTGCCAGCGATAATCTTGAAGCTTTTGGCTCTTGTCGACTTTGCACCGTAAGTATTGAAGGGATGCGTGGCATGCCAGCGTCGTGTACCACACCAGTCAGAGAAGGTATGAAGGTTCAAACCCAAAATGCTGAACTGGCTAAATTACGTCGGAACGTGATGGAGCTTTATATTTCAGATCATCCGCTCGACTGTTTAACCTGCCCGGCAAACGGCGATTGTGAATTACAAGATGTGGCTGGCGTTGTCGGCTTACGTGAAGTGCGTTATGGTTTTGAAGGTGAAAATCATCTTGATGCCCCCACCGATAGCTCCAATCCTTATTTTTCGTTCGATGCCTCAAAATGTATTGTCTGCTCACGTTGCGTACGAGCTTGTGAAGAAGTACAGGGAACCTTTGCTTTAACCGTTGATGGTCGGGGCTTTGATTCTAAAATTGCAGCCGGACAAAATGATGCCTTTATTGAATCCGACTGTGTATCTTGCGGTGCTTGTGTACAGGCCTGTCCTACGGCAACACTGATGGAAAAATCAGTAATTGAACAAGGTCTACCTGATCACAGCATCATTACCACCTGTGCTTATTGCGGTGTTGGCTGCTCTTTCCGTGCCGACATGCAAGGTGAAAAAGTGATCCGCATGGTGCCTGATAAAAATGGTCAGGCTAATCAGGGACATTCCTGTGTCAAAGGACGTTTTGCTTTTGGCTATGCCACCCACAAGGACCGTATTACCTCCCCTATGATCAGAGAAAGTATTGACGATCCATGGAAAAAAGTTGACTGGCAGGAGGCATTAGACTTTGCCGCCAATAAATTACGCAATATTCAAAAAGAACATGGCCGCAACGGTATCGGAGCCATCACCTCTTCCCGTTGTACAAACGAAGAAACCTATTTAGTCCAAAAATTAGTACGGGCGGTTTTTCACAATAATAACGTCGATACCTGTGCCCGTGTTTGCCACTCTCCTACAGGTTACGGATTAAAAGCAACATTAAACGAATCTGCCGGTACACAAACATTTGCTTCAGTACTTGAATCCGATGTTATTTTAGTGATTGGTGCCAACCCGACTGATGCACATCCGGTCTTTGCTTCTTTACTTAAGCGCCGTTTACGTCAGGGGGCAAAATTGATCGTAGTTGATCCCCGCAATATTGATTTAGTCGACAGTCCTCACACCAAGGCAGAATATCATCTTAAATTGCGCCCCGGTACGAACGTCGCAGTGCTCAACGCCATGGCACATGTTATCGTGACTGAAAATTTACTTGACCAGTCATTTATTGAAAGCCGTTGTGATGATGCAGCTTTTCAACAATGGCAAACACATATTCAAGACCCACGTCATTCACCTGAAAATACAGCTGAGATCACAGGGGTTGATGCAACAGAACTAAGAGCATCAGCACGCCTTTATGCCAACGCCCGAAATGGCGCTATTTATTATGGACTAGGTGTTACTGAGCATTCACAAGGCTCATCAAGCGTAATGGGGATCGCTAATTTAGCACTGGCAACAGGCAATATTGGCCGCGAAGGTGTCGGTGTTAATCCGTTACGTGGACAAAACAATGTGCAAGGCGCCTGTGATATGGGCTCTTTCCCGCACGAATTACCCGGTTATCGCCATCTTAGCGATTCGGTTACCCGTCATTCTTTCGAACAGGCATGGAATGTTGAAATTGATCACGAACCGGGTTTGCGTATTCCAAACATGTTTGAAAGTGCTATCCACGGCAACTTTAAAGGACTTTATTGTCAGGGAGAAGACATCGCACAGTCAGATCCTAATACCCAGCATGTTCAACAGGCACTAATGTCAATGGAATGTATTATTGTTCAGGATCTGTTCCTGAACGAAACGGCGAAATATGCACATGTTTTTTTACCGGGCTCTTCATTTATGGAAAAAAACGGCACGTTTACCAATGCCGAACGCCGTATTTCGCGGGTACGAAAATTAATGCAGCCTCTGGCGGGTAAAGAAGACTGGCAAGTCACCGTCGCCTTAGCGAAGACTTTAGGTTACGACATGGATTACCAGCATCCTTCAGAAATTATGGATGAAATAGCCAAACTGACACCCACTTTTCACGGCGTCAGTTACGAAAAACTCGATCAACTTGGCAGTATTCAATGGCCTTGTAACGACCAGTCGCCCGAAGGCACACCAATCATGCACACCAATGATTTTGTTGGCAATAAGGGTAAGTTTGCACTCACTGAATATATTGCGACCCCTGAAAAAGTCAACAAACGCTTCCCGCTATTATTAACAACCGGACGCATTTTAAGCCAATATAATGTTGGCGCACAAACACGCAGAACAGAAAATCAAGTTTGGCACGATGAAGATCAACTGGAAATCCACCCTAACGACGCTGAGGATCGCGGTATTAAAACAGGAGATTGGGTCGGCATTGCCAGCCGTGCCGGAACAACCGCATTACGCGCTTTAGTAAGCGACCGCATGCAACCGGGTGTGGTGTACACCACTTTCCATCATCCTTTAAGTGGCGCTAATGTGGTGACAACGAATAATTCAGATTGGGCAACCAATTGTCCCGAATATAAAGTCACCGCGGTACAGGCAAGTTTAGTCACCGAGCCCTCACAATGGCAAGCCGATTATCGACGCTTTAGTGAACGTCAGCATAAATTTTTACCTGAAGGTTCAAGTAGCCGGGATAATGCAAAATAATGGGAAAAACAATCGAAAAAGTAAGGGGACAAAATAGTCTTATCCCCTCCCCTTTAGCACTTATTAAAACATGAGTGCTTTAAAAGGAGATAAAGCTTTGATTGCCAATTCCAAAAGAACAAGCTCAGACGAAAGCAACTACGACGATAAAGCGTCTCTTGCACCACCCATGACCATTAGTCACAAAGTGCAATTCTGGTCTGAAGATACGCTAGTAACCCGTACGGATGAAATTGCCCAAGAGGTTGCCATTGCTTTGGTATATAACGGAATTTCTCATGTAGTAATGATGGCCAGCCCATTTGATTTAAATGATTTAGCACTTGGCTTTAGTCTGAGTGAAGATATCATTAAACATCCGCGCGAAATACACGATATTTGCATCACTCAACAGCCTTTGGGTATTGAAGTCAATATTGAAATTGCGTCAGGTCCAATGGCGGCATTGAAACAACAAAGACGTAACATGACTGGTCGTACGGGTTGTGGACTTTGTGGTGCGGAATCATTGCAGCAAGCCGTCATACCTCTCAACAAAATGGATGTCAGCAAAGCACCAGACATTAATCATAAAGCAATACAAACAGCAGTCATCAACCTGAATAAACACCAACCACTACAACAAATTACAGGTGCAGTGCATGGCGCCGCCTGGTGTGATCAACAAGGTAACATACGCTTAATTAAAGAAGATGTTGGCCGACATAATGCGCTTGATAAACTCATTGGGGCAATGTATCAACCGCAAACAAGTAACACACAAGCTATAGACTTATCTCAGGGCTTTGCCCTAATTTCAAGTCGAGCCAGTTACGAAATGGTGACCAAAGCAAGCCGGGCTGGCATTACCCTGTTAGTAGCAGTTTCTGCCCCAACCGCTTTGGCAATTGATTTAGCCAAACAAGCAAATATTACCCTGGTGGGTTTTGCCCGTAATGGTCGACATACAATTTATACGTAGATTTGTGCATGAAACCAAATTTTATTAACCAAATTTATATGATCTTATTTAAACAATCATATTACAATAACAAATTGCCCAACAAGAGAAAATTAAATGTCAGATAATCCTTCAACAAACGTAGTAGAAATGGCGAACCAAATTGCGATTAATTTATCACACGGCAAAACACAAAATCAGTGCGTTATTGATATCACTTCGCATATTCAACGATTTTGGGCGCCAAGTATGCGCCAGCAATTAATCAAAGCTGTAGCAGAAGGGGAACTTGAAATACATGAATTGGTTGCAATCGCCATTACACAATTAACAGATTACTCAAAATAGCTCAGGTGTAATAGTCTACGCATAAAAACAAGCATAAAAAGTAAACAAAAAAAATTCGTAACTACTCAGCAGGGGTAAAAATATTTGGAAGCATACCGTTCAATAACAACGCTAAAGCAGTGGATGCACT
>JABSOJ010000220.1 GCA_013216005.1 Alteromonadaceae bacterium
AGGTTTGAACTCATGTAAATTAACAGAAAACATTGTTGAACTGTAACCCTAATTTAGCCTATATGGTCAGTGCCTAATGTTCATACTGATCACCTGAAATAAGAATATTTTTTTGTATTAACGCGTTAATACAAGCTTGAGTAGCCACAAACTGCTGATTAGGCGTATAATTTTTCAACTTTGACTTCTGCCAATTAACAAACCTCAGCAATAACATCACCCAGTTGATCAAGGGCTATTTGTAATAAATCCTTATCAATTGTCAGTGCAGGCATTAATTTCACCACCTGATCTTTTGTCCCACACGTTTCAATTAATAGTTTCCGGGTAAAACAATCGGCAATGACTTTTGTTGACATATTTTCATCATAAAACTCAATACCTTGCATCAAACCTATGCCTCGACATTCTTTAATATACAAACTGTATTTCTGCATCAGGCCATTAAAGAATTTTGTTATCATGAAAGCTTTACTCTGTATGTCGTTGATCAGCTTAGCATCAGCCCAATACTGATTAAGCATTTCGGTCGCAGCAATAAAGGCAAGATTATTTCCACGGAATGTACCGTTATCTTCCCCCGGAGCCCATTGATCTAATTCCGGAGACATGAGTAATACCGCCATAGGCAAACCAATACCGCCTATAGATTTTGAAAGACACACAAGATCCGGCACTATTTCAGCGCGCTCAAAACTAAAGAATTTGCCTGTACGCCCACATCCAGCCTGTATATCATCAATAATAAGTTTTATGTCAAATTCTTCCGTTAACTGTCTGATCTCCTTGAGCCACTTAATCGATGCTACATTGACACCACCTTCTCCCTGCACGGTTTCAAGTATAATGGCCGCAGGCATATCAACACCTGAGCTTGTATCTGTGAGCAGTTTTCGGTAAAGAGGCATCAAATCAAAACCTTTACCTAAATAACCATCAAAAGGTAATCTAGTTATTTCCCCTTGAGAAACGGCTTGCCGCTGAGAACTATTGCCCGTTAGGCTTAATGATGTTCCGGACATGCCATGAAAACCATTGGTAAAACAAATCACGTTCTGTCTTCCCGTTACTTTGCGGGCTAATTTGACTGCAGATTCAACAACGCTTGTACCAGAAGGACTGGTAAACTGCATTTTGTAATTCAGACTTCTTGGTTCTAGGATTATTTGATTGAAGGCCGTAATAAAATCTTCTTTTGCTTTGGTATGTAAATCTAAACTCATCAATATGCCATCTTGTTGCACATATTTGATCACCGCGTCTGAGATCAGCTTATTATTATGGCCAAAGTTAAGGGCCCCGGCACCACACAATAAGTCAATATACCTATTATCCTGGTTGTCATACAAAAAGCTGTCTTTTGCACGATTAAACGTTACAGGAAATTTTCGACAGTAAGACCTAACATTAGATTCATGTTTTTCAAATGTTTGTTTATTTTGTTGATTCATCATTTTTCTCTATCTTTGTTAAATAACAATATTTAAACCATTAATATCATTGCGTCTTATCAGACCATGACATCATCTAATTTTACTGGTGAAAAACTCATTTTTGACGCTTAATTTTCATTAGGTATTATCTATCAGTAATTAAGTGTTATTAGTCCCTTTCTTAGTGCTTTTTTCAAATTTACAACTAGGATATGGGCTACACCTTACCTGCTGATCTGGTCCATCTATAAAATTCTGAAATTATGAAACAGTAATTAAACGCGAATCAATGAAGAAAACATTAGATGTAGATATTTGTACGGTGGAATTCATTTCCTCTAATACATCGTTGTTATCAATTGTAAAAACTTGGGTAGATGTAAATACAGAAGTTGCTACAAAAGCTAAGAGTCTACTTGAAAGGTTTATCATTTTATCACCTGTTTTGTTTGTTATTTGTTTGCGTTTTTAAGTTGAATCTATCATTGCTCTTTAGGCTTTATAAAACTTTATAAAGGTGCGGATAAAATCTAATATTAAATTAGCAATAGCTTTATAAAAGTTTATATCCTTTCCAATAGATTGATTTTATTTATGTTTATCAATGGTTATTACATTGTAAAGGTGGTGATATATCACTATCAATAGATGAATTAATAATAAAGTTTAATGAATTACACAATATTATTTAGAGAAAGAGAGTTATTTTGCCCTTAAAAAAGTTAATTAATCTTTTCCAAGGAAAATAAAAGGGTAGATATCCCATTAGATCATATTGAATTCACTTACATGATCTATTTTATTCATCATGCAAGTAAAGTTTTTTCAAAAAGCAGCTTAATGGATGGTTGAAATTCACAATATGTAATTGAATATTCCCTCAGGACTACATGGTCAACTAAATTTACACACCCAGTTAAGCAACCATTTAAAATTCCACATTCATCAATTAGAAATTAGAAATTAGAAATTAGATGGACTTTGGTAGTCCACCAATAATAAAGTCAATAACTGCTTTACCACATGGTCCAACCTTCTGATGTCCAAACGTACGTGATGTCTTAAAACCACCCCGGATTAATTTTTTCTACCTCAAATTTTTGTACAAGTTTATTTTCATATACAGGCTTTTTATGCATACTGTTCGTGATTGCCTTAAATTTCTTTTTGTAACTATCCAAAGCATGATTTTCATTCATCAACTGAGCTGCTTTTCTACGGTTCAATGAAAAACTAATTGTGTTCATACAGTACCTTTTGAATACTACAAGAGTCATAGGTGTTGTCACTATACTCAGGAATACTTTTAATTCATTCAAGCATTTCATTATGCTCAAGATCTACAGCACCTTGATTTCGTTTTTGATAACTGTAGTGATTACTACTTGTTACACCCAATAGTCGGCACATCACCACTATTG
The DNA here is from genome assembly GCA_013216005.1 of Alteromonadaceae bacterium. Taxonomy (GTDB): domain Bacteria; phylum Pseudomonadota; class Gammaproteobacteria; order Enterobacterales; family Alteromonadaceae; genus JABSOI01. The sequence continues at coordinate 2,855 of JABSOJ010000220.1, forward strand.
GCCATGTCTTCTGATGTTGGACGATAAACGAATATTTAATTTCGTTTCGTTTACAAAGAAGGCCGTCGCTTTTTTTCAATATATCGCGTTCCATTTTTAGGCGCTTATTTTCTTCTCTTAGTTGACGAAGCACTAGCCTTTCAGGTGTTAACTTGCCATTACCACGAAAAGCCAGACCGTAATCACTTTCAGATTCTTTGATCCAACGACCAAGCATATTTGGATTAAATCCTAAATATCTTGCGGCTCCCGCATGGCTATAACCTTGCTCTTTCACTAAAGCAATGGCACCTAATTTAAATTCTTTTGAATATTTTTTACGTTTTGTCATTTGTGCTCTCCAGTTAAGTTATTGATCTCTTAACAGGGATGGTTGAAATAATTAAACCATGTCAAACATTTATCACTGGTGATCAATGCAATCTATTTTCTAAATTCTGGTGTACTGACACCGAAAACATCTCTAATAAACCAATTGCCTATTGGTGAATTAAAGAAGATCTATTAAAAATGTTCTATTAAAAGAAATTATTTAAGGGTGATTAAAGTCAACTATTCGCCAATAAACATAACCTAAGAAACAAAGACTTAAGAACCCCCCCCTGATGAAACACCTCTTAAGAAACATAGTTAAGGTATCCTCTGTAACGCTCAAATATCTTTTCACCTTTTCCTATATTCAGCAGCGCCTTTAAACTTAAATAGTTATAGTAGATATTTATTTTCGGCATCCCTTTTACTATTGAATTGAATGACTTAACCGCACTTGATATGGTATGAAAATCAATATTAAATGAAATACAATCATCCAAACTACGCACGTGATGTAATTCTCCCGGTGGCATATAAATCATATCGCCCGCGTTTACCTGCACGGTATCAACGTCTGCTTTTTTATATTCCGGATACTGATGAAAATCTGAATTTTCCGGATCAACATTAAACCAACGCCAATTCCTTCTATTGCAGTATTTTCCATCTTTATTACTAATAATGGTAAAACGCTTTTTGCCTTTTATTTGAAAAAAGATATTATTTGTCAATAAAGTATCAAAATGTAAAGGGGTCACACTTCCTTTGGGTGACATAAAAAACTGAACATAACGAGACCAATTTTTCGCATACCAGTCTGGTAAAATCTCCAAAGGTAATTTGCCGATATCATTCTCTAATTGTTTTGCAAGGGTAAAAATGGGAACATCGTGACAATAAGGACCAATTTTTTCGCTCGCTTCACCATGCTCCGCCTGAAAAGCGTCAATAAGATCAACATAACCTTTCATCGTCATATGGCGAACAATAACTTCGCTATCTTCAAATGTTTTTGCGACTATCGGTACATCCGGACACGTCCTGGAAAAGTAGGCTGGGGTCCACTTTTTTACTGCTGGCCAGGATTCAATTTGATTTCGATAGACAACCGTCTTTTTATTTAAAAAATTCTTTTTAAATTCAGCTTCATCAAAACTCGTTCTTTCTTCTATTAACATAAGTATTCCCTTATATTCTTTTTCATCTCAAAAGGCCCTATTCCACTAACTACGGCTCTGATCACAAGGCAGAAAAATATTGCTGATTGTATGTTGTTGATTGTAAATGGTTGAATGTATGTTGTTAAATATCGCACCCACCATCGCCTTCAAACTGCTGATTAGGCAGATAATTTTTCAATGTTGACTTCTGCCAATGAACAAACCTCAGCAATAACATCACCCAGTTGATCAAGGGCTATTTGTAATAAATCCTTATCAATTGTCAGTGCAGGCATTAATTTCACCACCTGATCTTTTGTCCCACACGTTTCAATTAATAGTTTCCGGGTAAAACAATCGGCAATGACTTTTGTTGACATATTTTCATCATAAAACTCAATACCTTGCATCAAACCTATGCCTCGACATTCTTTAATATACAAACTGTATTTCTGCATCAGGCCATTAAAGAATTTTGTGATCATGAAGGCTTTACTCTGTATGTCGTTGATCAGCTTAGGATCAGCCCAATATTGATTAAGCATTTCGGTCGCAGCAATAAAGGCCAGATTATTTCCACGGAATGTACCGTTATCTTCCCCCGGAGCCCATTGATCTAACTCCGGAGACATGAGTAACACCGCCATAGGCAAACCAATACCGCCTATAGATTTTGAGAGACACACCAGATCCGGCACTATTTCAGCACGTTCGAAACTAAAGAACTTGCCTGTACGCCCACATCCAGCCTGTATATCATCAATAATGAGTTGTATGCCAAATTCTTCCGTTAACCGTCTGATCTCCTTGAGCCACTTAATCGATGCTACATTGACACCACCTTCTCCCTGCACAGTTTCAAGTATAATTGCAGCAGGCATATCAACACCTGAGCTTGTATCTGTGAGCAGTTTTCGGTAAAGAGGCGTCAAATCAACGTCTTTACCTAAATAACCATCAAAAGGTAATCGGGTTATTCCCCCTTGAGAAACGGCTTGCCGCTGAGAACTATTGCCCGTTAGGCTTAATGAAGTTCCCGACATGCCATGAAAACCATTGGTAAAACAAATCACGTTCTGTCTTCCCGTTACTTTACGGGCTAATTTGACTGCAGATTCAACGACGCTCGTGCCGGAAGGGCTGGTAAACTGCATTTTGTAATTCAAACTTCTTGGTTCAAGGATTATTTGATTGAAGGCCGTAATAAAATCTTCTTTTGCTTTGGTATGTAAATCTAAACTCATCAATATGCCATCTTGTTGCACATATTTGATCACCGCGTCTGAGATCAGCTTATTATTATGGCCAAAGTTAAGGGCCCCGGCACCACACAATAAGTCAATATACCTATTATCCTGGTTGTCATACATAAAGCTGTCTTTTGCGCGATTAAACGTTACAGGAAATTTTCGACAGTAAGACCTAACATTAGATTCATGTTTTTCAAATGTTTGATTGTTTTGTTGATTCATCTTTTTTCTCTCTCTTTGTTAATCACAATATTTAAACCATTAATATCATTGCGTCTGAACCAACGATGACATCATCTAATTTTACTGAGTAAAAACGCCTTTCCTGACGCAGAGTTTTCGTTAGGGTCTATCGGTAAGTCCCCGTGTTTTAAACGAACAATCAGTGATTAAGTGTTGTTAGTCTCTTTCTTAGTGCCGAATTCGTATTTACAATCAGGGTATGGGCTACAACGAACCTGACTTGGTTCATCGTTAAAATTTTGAATTTGTGCAATAGTGATGAAAGGCGAGTTAATGAATAAAGCCGTCGACGTAAAGTTAATAGATGCAGCGTGTTGTACGCTGGACTTCATTTCATTATTGCTGAATTCGTATTTACAATCAGGGTATGGGCTGCACCTTACCTGACTTGGTTCATAGTTAAAATTTTGAAGTTGTGCAATAGTGATGAAAGACGAGTTAACAGGTGTAGAATGTTGTACGCTGGACTTCACGTCCTTTAATACATCGTTGTTATCTATTGTAGAAGCTTGAGTAGAGGTAAATACAGTAGTTGCTACGAAAGCTAATAGTTTGATTGAGACGTTTTTCATTTTATCACCTGATATGTTTAGTATTTGTTTACGTTTTAAAGTTAAATTTAAGAGTTGAATCTAAGTATTGTTAGTCGCTTTCTTAGTGCCGAATTCGTATTTACAATCAGGGTATGGGCTACAACGAACCTGACTTGCTTCATAGTTAAAATTTTGAAGTTGTGCAATAGTAATGAAAGGTGTGTTAATAAATAAAGCCGTCGACGTAAAGTTAATAGATGCAGCGTGTTGTACGCTAGACTTCATTTCCTTAGTGCTGAATTCGTATTTACAATCAGGATATGGGCTGCAACGAACCTGATTTGCTTCATCGTTAAAATTTTGAAGTTGTGCAATAGTAATGAAAGACGAGTTAACAGGTGTAGAGTGTTGTACGCTGGATTTCACTTCCTTTAATACATCGTTGTTATCTATTGTAGAAGCTTGAGTAGAGGTAAATATAGTCGTTGCTACGAAAGCTAATAGTTTGATTGAAACGTTTTTCATTTTATCACCTGTTATGTTTAATATTTGTTTGCGTTTTGAAGTTGAATCAATCATCACTTTTTGGGCTTTATAAAACTTTATGATGGAACGGATAAAATCTAATAATTAAATTAACAATCGCTTTATAAAAGTTAATAAAAGTT
>JABSOJ010000221.1 GCA_013216005.1 Alteromonadaceae bacterium
GCATAGAGGAATTATTATCCAAAATTAAGGGATCGACTGGTTTTGCTTTACTTCCGCGTAGCGGTTTCGTTCAACAATTAGTTATATACTCAAGCTACTATATATCTACCCGATTGAAGACTTTGAATCTTAAGGAGATCCTATGTTTGCCAAATTAACCGATTTTTTACAAACATTGTCACAACCAGCTCACGAGCAGAATACCAAAACAATCTCTTTAGAAATTGCCTGTACCGTTCTTTTGTGTGAAGTCATGCGTGCTGATGGAAAATTAGCAGAAGAAGAGCAACAACAATTGATACAGTTAATTACCAATCAATTTAACCTCAACATAGCAGAGGCTCAAAATATCATAACGCAATCAATAGCACTCAGTGAAAGTGCTACTGATTTTTATCAATTCACAACTAAAGTTAATGAACACTATACAATTGAAGAACGAATGAAAATAGTTGAATTATTATGGCAACTTGCTTACGCGGATGGCGAGCTTGCCAGTATTGAAACACACATAATTAGAAAAATTGCCGATTTACTTCATCTGCGTCATAGTGAATATATTCAAACAAAACCCAAACCTTAAGGGTAATTTATTTAAATTGTAATACCCCAAGTTGTTCGGGTGTATATAAGATATAATGGCCATACTCTCATTCTTTAGAATTTTCCAACAAAATGGCTAACATAGGTAAATATAATACTCTCCCCGTAGTAGCATTAACTGATAGTGGGGCATATCTAGACGCAGGACCGTTGGGTGAAATATTATTACCCAATCGTTATCTTCCCGACAACTGTCAGGTAAAGGATCAGCTGAAAGTTTTCATTTTTGTTGATTCTGCCGACAGATTAACTGCAACAACTGAAAAACCTTACGCACAAGTTGATCAATTTGCTTCATTAAAAGTTATTCAGGTAAATAAAATTGGCGCATTTTTAGATTGGGGTTTACCAAAAGACCTATTAGTCCCGCATAGCCAACAACACAGTACAATGGAAGTTGGCAAATACTACTTGGTACGAATTTATTTAGACCTTCAAACCGACCGCATAGCTGCATCAAGTAAAATAGATAAATATATTGATATCTGGCCTGCTCAGTATAACCAAGGTGATCAAGTTGAACTTACTATCGGTGGAAAGACAGATCTGGGCTTTAAAGCAATAATCAATGATTTACATTGGGGGTTACTGTACGACAATGAAATTTTCCAACCTCTTCGTATTGGTCGAAAACTAACAGGTTATATTAAACGAATTCGTGAAGATGGTCGGATAGACTTATCATTAACCAGAACAGGTCAACGAAAAGTTATCGATTTTACCGATACCTACCTTGATCATTTAGCTCAAAATAATGGCTTTAGCCCATTACATGATAAAAGTTCACCAGAATTAATCAAAAGAACTTTGGGTGTCAGTAAAAAAACCTTCAAATCTACCGTGGGTCACTTATTGAAAAAAGGCAAAATAAGTATTGAGGCCGATGGTATACGCCTTAAACAAGATTAAGAAACAAGATTAAAAAGGAGAGGGGAACCGAAAATCCCCTTTCATTATTTCCCTTTATTCAAAAGTGCTTGCTCTATCAACCATAAACGGTCTTGCCCCCAGCAAACACTCTCTTCAAATCTGAAACAAGGCACACCCCAAAATCCCATTTCAGCAAGACTTTTCTGATATTCGTTTACCCATGATTGCCAATTATACTCTTCGTTAAAAATAACAGCATCTTGATAATCAAATCCAACCTGACGACAAATAATTTCAACATTTGCTTTTATAGCCAAATCTATACCATGAACATAAACAGCTTCAAACATAGATTTCATATATGCTTCAGCAAGGTTTTTCTGCCTGGCATAGGCAAATAACTTATAGCAATTAACAACCCCCTGCCCTAGCGGATCAGAAAAGTTATTAAATGGGATGTTTTTATTCTGAGCCTCACGAAGCGCATCAATAAAAATATAACGCTGCTTAGGTTTAGGTACCGATAATCCTCTCATCATCATTGGCAATACAGGTTTGATATTCAACGGGATCTGATAATACTGGCTTAATTTCTGTGCTTGAATAAAACCAAGATATGAATAAGGGCTACGCAATGAAACAAAAACATCTATGCTGGTTTGATCAGTGGTCTTTATAGATTTTACAGACGGTTCCAAATTTGTTGAATCTGTAGAATTATCAACAAAGGTATCATCAACAGATACGGATTCTGCTGTCCCGACAACATTAGCATAAAAATCAGGTATATTTTTTTCAAAATAAATCTGATTTTCAACAGATCCTTTTCCTAACTTTATTAATTTACGCTCCAAATGACTCAATCGGTCAATTCCCCAATACCATTCACCAAAAAAGTAAATCGTAGCCGCTAAATAATGACCTTTTGCCACTTGCCTCTGTTGATTTTTAATTTGATGATTCATTACAGGAGTAGAAGGTCGAAAATGTTCAGGAAATTCCTCATACCAGGTACATCGAAATATATTGATAGCATCTTCAATATTATTATCTCTGAATTGCCACATTTGCTGACCAGTAAGTAAAGATTGCTGGCTAGGAATATTTTTAACGGGTAACAAATCATATTGTGCTGCAAGATGATTCGCATCCTTAAAAGCCCATTTATTCCATAGAGAAATATTACCTGCAGTATCAGATAAGTCCCCATAAACAAGAAATAGCTTAAATTCGATTTTAAAACGACAGGCAAGTAGAGGCAGCACTTGAACAAGCATAAAGCTATAAGGATCACTTAATGACAAATATACTTCGGCCACAGGTGTTTTTTTGAATCTGAGGGCGATGTTAGCATACCAAAAAGTTCGTAGATAACGACGAAGCCCACTTTGGAACCATTTAATAACCAACCACATTAGCGCTCTATTGAAAATAACCTTCTCCTTAAAATGTAAATTTATACACTATTTAAATTAATACTAAACGCCAATAAATAATAATTCCATTTAATGCAACTATTATTTCAATGAAATAAATATGTTAATGAAACTACTATGACATTGGTTATATTCTTATATCTAGCGTAGAATAACCAATATCACTAGCTTTTCACACAATTTCCTTTATGCAGATTGCTTATTATATATACCCATACTGTTTAATATATATTCGCACTATTCGATATTTATTTATAAATATTAGTTGTATAATCGAGCGGTTAACCGGAACTTAAAATCCAATCTCTTAACTTCACTTATATTAACTTAATAGATGAAATCTACGTTCCGTTATTGTAACTTATTCAGGTAAAAAAATGTCATTAAGCAACACCAGCCAATTATTGCTAAGAAATATAGAACTACTTAATGCCAGCACTCCGTTACTCATTAACTTTCCTGCGGATAGTATGATCAACGAATATTTATCACACTATCCACAAACAAAAATTACCTGCTACAACACCAATTTTGAGCATTACGAATATTTGCAACAAAAACTGCAACAACTACAACCAGACAACGACAAGCCCAATTGTTATTTCAGCGCACTATACACAACAAAAATAAAACATGACTTAGTTATAATCCACTTCCCTAAAAGCAAGGCTGAACTACAATTTACCTTGGCTATGCTCTCTGAACACTTAACAACAGATGCACGAATTCTAATTGTTGGAGAAAATAAGGGTGGGGTTAAGTCAGCACCCAAATTAACCACTAATTTCATGACGCAATGTAACAAAGTTGACTCTGCTCGTCATTGCAACCTTTTTTTCGGCTGTTTCAACAATCAAACTAAACCTTTCAACCTTGAAGACTGGTATCATTACTATCCGCTTGAGATAGACGCTATCACTATGAAAATAGCAGCCTTGCCCGGTGTTTTCAGCCAAGGGGGATTAGACAAAGGTACCGCCCTCCTGCTGCCAAACCTACCAAAAAACATACGAGGCAAAGTACTTGATTTTGGTTGTGGAGCTGGCGTTATTGCGTGTTTTATCGGTAAAAAATATTCGGATATCCAGCTATCACTCATCGATATTAATGCACTTGCTTTACAATCAGCCAAAAAAACACTTGAAATAAACAATTTAAGTGGTAATGTTTTTGCATCCAATAGTTTATCGAAAGTTAACGAGAAGTATCAACATGTGGTTTCAAATCCTCCTTTTCATCAGGGGTTAAAAACACATTACGCTGCTACCGAGTCATTTCTTCATGAAATAAAAAGGTTTATCAGCAGTAAAGGGGATATCACTATTGTTGCGAACAGCTTTCTAAAGTATCGACCTATAATGGAAGATTCTATTGGAAGAACTAATATATTGTTAAATAATAAGGGATTTACAATTTATCAATGTCAACTGAAATAAAATTAACGGCGAACAATGCCTTCTGCCATTGTCCAGCTAGCAGCTTATTAATGTGATGAGAGTGATCAATAAACTATGACATTGGTAAAAAAATCAAATTCAATCCGTCGACCATTATTGATAATGGTCGTCGGTTTTACTTTGGCTGGATTAATTTTATCAATCAGCATTTTTGCCAATATGTTCATTAATGAATCAAAAAAACAAACCGAGCAAAATGCTAAACAACTGGCTAAATTCATCGCTAGCCAAAGTGCTGACGATATAAAAAACAATGAATACAATCGTTTTAATCAAACACTATCATCGATTAAGTTCATAAAAAATATAAACTATGTCCATATCTACAAAATTGTTTCAAACTCAAGCAATGCAACATTCTTTACGAGTTATAACCGTAGTGATCTTCCTGCGATCCCTGAAAAGCAAGATGACATAAAGTCCCTTTTAGTCACAAAATTTTATCCTACCTACCTAGAATTTATCATACCAATAAAAGAAGATGGACTAACTTACGGGTATGTTTATTTACAAGCTAATTTAAATCATCAGAATTCATTAACCAGAAATATTATCGTCACTTCTATTTTCCTTATTATTATTACATTAATAAGTACATTAATAATTGTTGCCAAATTGCAACATACGATCACCACCCCAATTAAAACGTTAATATCAACTATTCAAAAAGTATCAAAGCTTAAAGATTATAGTTTAAGGGCTGACCTTCCCGCATACAGGGAACTGTGTCTACTAACACAAAATATTAATATTTTATTTGACCGAACAGAAAAAAATCTCGCTAAAAAGATCAGTGCAGAAAAAGATGCACTCATGCTTAACTATGACTTGAAAGACAAACTACAAAACAGAACAGATGCACTAAAAGAATCTAATCAAGAACTATTGTCCACGCTAGAAAAACTTCATCAGTTTCAAGGACAATTAGTCGAAAGTGAGAAAATGGCTTCACTTGGAGACATGGTTGCAGGCGTTGCCCACGAAGTTAATACTCCTATAGGGCTAGGGGTAACCGCTTCAACTTTGCTGTCTGATCGTATCAACGAAATCATGGTGGCTTATGAAAATAAAACGTTAAAGTCCAGTCAATTAAAGAAATTCCTTAGCGAAGGCAAAGTTAATGTAGCCATTATTTACAGAAATTTAAATAGAGCTGCTAATTTAATTTCCAGTTTTAAAAAGGTGGCTGTAGATCAATCGCACGAAGAATCGAGATTCTTTAATATGGCTGAGTTACTTAACGATGTATTACTCACTCTAGCCCCACAAATTAAAAATACACCTTATAAAATAGAATTGAACTGCCCTAATGATTTATCTGTTACCAGTAAACCGGGTCCAATAAATCAGATATTAATCAATCTGATCCTCAATTCTTTCATTCATGGCTTTGAAGGGAAAGAACAAGGGACAATCATTATTACAGTGAAACTTATTAACGGGCAGTTAAATATCAAATATCAAGACGATGGCCTTGGTATAGAAGGAACAATGAAAAATAAAGTATTTGAACCCTTTACCACAACAAAACGTGGTTCAGGGGGGAGTGGCCTTGGCTTACATTTAGTATATAATTTAATCACACAAGCTTTAGGTGGTTCTATTAAATTAGAAAGTGAACCGGGCAAAGGGGTACATTTTGAAATAAATTTCCCTGTTAATTAAATAAATAAGTGGTTTAGAGCACAACTCTCAACTATCTTATTATTAATGATAATAAAAAATTAAATAATTGATGCAATTAATTATTTGATCCGTAGTATAGAATTTGACATTTATAGTGGACGCCAAACATGCAAAAACCTCATATTCTTATCGTAGAAGATGAAGAAGTAACACGCTTTAATTTGCGGAACTTATTCGAAGCAGAGGGATATCAAGTATCTGAAGCCATTGATGGTGAAAGTATGGATAAGCAGCTGCAACAATTTAACATCAACTTAGTGATTATGGACATTAACCTGCCGGGGAAAAACGGCTTGTTACTTGCCAGAGAACTTACCAAAGATCGTGATTTAGGTTTAATTTTCCTTACAGGTCGTGACAGCGACATTGATAAGATATTAGGCTTGGAGATCGGGGCTGATGATTATTTAACTAAGCCTTTTAATCCACGTGAATTAACCATTCGTTCACGTAACATATTGAATCGCCTAAGCCCTAGTGAAATTGAATCTGATAATGCTATTATTAAATTCAACCATTGGACTCTCGATGGTAATTCACGTCACATGACAAGCCCTGACGGGATGGTTATTGCTATACCCAGAGGGGAATATAGAGCACTAAGGTTACTAATAAGCAACGTAGGTAAAATTGTTACCCGTCAACAATTGATAAAAGAAATGACTGGCCGGGAACTTCGTTCAAACGATAGAACCGTTGACGTCACAATTAGACGATTACGTAAACACTTTGAATCAGATACAGACTCACCTGAATTGATTAATACCATTCATGGTGAAGGCTACCGTTTCATCGGTTCAATAGAAAATTAACATTTACATCCTTTACAAATATACCCAAGTTACTTGGGTATAAATAGTGGTTAAGAATTCGAGCCTGTAAAGGATTCTGTGTAACTGCCAATTTTATACAAAGTCCTTTAAACGGTCTTCGAACTCTATCATAAAT
>JABSOJ010000222.1 GCA_013216005.1 Alteromonadaceae bacterium
GTTGGGATGATGACTATATGATGAAGGTACTTATGGTTGGGTTGACAATTGGTTAATTAAGACCCGTTTGCCCTGGCTGTCATGGCGGCATGTAGATATTGCTAGGCTTTATACTTTAAGATGGTTAGTTGAGGTTTTTATTCAGGACTGGAAGGCGCATGGTGGCTGGGATCAATTGAGCAAACATCAAGGCATAAAGGGGTCAACACGCGGTGTGATCTTAAGCCTTCTGTGCGATCATCTTTTGTTACAACACCCAGCGCAGTCAGCCCGGCTTAAAAACAAGCAACCCGGGTTGCCCGTTGGTTGTCTAACAGAACGATTGAAGGTAGAAGCACTGATAGATACCATTAATGAAGTGGTATCTGCCAATGATCCACATGCGTCATTTGAAGTATTGAAAATTGGGCTTGAAGATTGCCTACCAAGTCGAGACTCGAAAAAACACATGGTCGGACGGTCGCTTGGTAGACAAACAGTGACGGCTTCACTGATCCCTCGGGCCCAAGCGGCCTAATGGATAACAATCATAAACTATGAATAAAATCGTGCCAAAACTGATTTTAAAAAACTGCGGAATCGAGTTATAGGAACCATCTGATTTGGGCTGGTACAGACTTGAATATCTGTTATGGGAACGGTCGCTCAGACTTAATAACACATAAAAATATTGAGTTCATTATAGATAACCTCCAACTTTCGAGAATGCTGCTATACTATAATTGTAAATAGGATGCAAACAATCCTTATTATTTTTTTCTTCTTGCAAGTTATTGTGAGTAAACGCAAAACAATACGTATAGTTGGAGTAAGTAATGATTAGACACTATTACGTGACAGAGGATCTTGATGAACTGGAAAAAGTTGAGCAAGAACTTGAGTCACAAGGATTTACAGAACCTCAAATTCACGTACTCAGTGAAAATGATACCGAAGTAGAAAACCACCATCTACATGAAGTGGAATCAGTATTAAAACAGGATGTTGTGCATTCCACCGAAGTTGGAGCCATCGTTGGAATACTTGGTGCCGCATGTACTCTGATTGTTGCTTATGCAATGGGCTGGACCGCTTCAGCTGTTGGTTGGATGCCGTTTATATTTTTGGCTATTATTGTGCTGGGATTCTGTACATGGGAAGGTGGCTTTATTGGTATTCAAAAACCAAATATTAATTTTGAACGATTTCAAGAGTTACTTCATAAAGGCAAACATGTTCTGTTTGTTGATGTCGATCCTGATCAGGAAGATACAATAGCGGCAGTAATGAGAAATCATCCGCACCTTCAAGTTGCTGGCATTGGGGAAGCAACTCCTCACTGGGTCGTCAGGGGACAGGATAAATTCAGAAGTTTTATGAAATCAATGCCATAAATATTTTCATAATTTTAAATATGCGCCTCTTTACCTGTTTTAAGGGTTTAGGGGCTTTTTTTTATATTTTATTTTTTTAGTTGAATCAGCAAAATATTTTTTAATTTGAATTAGGTCTGATTGAGAATTATGGTCTATGTTAATAATAAGGTTATTAAATTCTTACGTAATCAAACCAATAATAAAAATAATTTAAATACAGCTTGTCTTTGTCATTGGTATAAACTGAGATCATTTTATTGTTTTGTTTAATTCAGCAGTTAATGAAATATTGAATGAGTGATATTTACTAACTTTCCCGAGTCATTTCTTTTCAAACTACGCAGATTGGTTTTATTTTGTGTGAAAATGAATGGTAATTTATGGGTTATATCTAACTTGGATTAGTTATGGCAATAGCAATTGTAATCGTTCTGCTGGTTATTGGATCATTAATTTTTCATTATGTCAGCCCTTGGTGGTTCACTCCTTTGGCTTCTAATTGGGGAGCTATTGACGATACTATAAATATTACCTTGTGGGTAACTGGTATTGTTTTTGTTCTTGTCAATTTATTTCTTGCCTATGTTGTTTTTCGTTTTCAATACAATAAAAACAGGCGGGCTCATTATGAACCTGAAAATACAAAACTTGAGGGTTGGTTAACCGCTATAACCGCTATTGGGGTTGCTGGAATGTTGGCTCCCGGATTATTTGTTTGGGCTTCTTTTATTAATGTTCCCCAAGAAAGTGATGTAATTGAGGTTGTAGGTCAGCAATGGCATTGGAGCTTCAGATTGCCGGGTAATGACGGGGAATTGGGAAGAACAGCGATAGCACTTATCAGCGAAAAAAATCCTTTCGGATTAGATACAAAAGACTCTTCTGGTCAAGACGATATTCTTATTTTAAGCAATGAAATGCACATTCCGATAGATCGACCGGTAAAAGTTTTATTGCGCTCAAAAGATGTTCTACATAATTTCGCGGTTCCTCAGTTTAGAGTGAAAATGGATTTAGTACCCGGTACGGTGACTTATTTGTGGTTTAAGCCGACTAAAATAGGGCGTTTTGAAATACTTTGTGAAGAATTATGCGGTGTTGCTCACTATACGATGCGAGGCAGTGTTGTGGTTGATTCTGCAGAGGATTATCAAACATGGTTGTCTGAACAGCAGACTTTTGCTCAAAGTATGGCCGTTCCTTTAGGGGATATGGAAAAAGGATGGGAATTATATGCCGGATGCGCCGGTTGTCATGGTGCTCAGGGAGAAGGGATAAAAAGTTTAAATGCTCCTCGATTAGCGGGAATGAGTTCCTGGTATACCAAACGGCAGTTAGCCTATTTTCAGAAAAAAATTCGCGGAACGGATGCTAATGATACATCTGGACAGCTAATGTCCCAGATGTCCCAACTACTGGCAGATAAGGCTGCGATTAATGATGTAGCCTTTTATATCAATTCGTTAAAACCTGATGAAGCAGCACATTCAAGCACAGGGGATTTGTCTAAAGGAAAACAGTTATTTCGCTCATGCTCCTACTGTCATGGAGAAAAAGCGGAGGGTAATTTCTTTATGAATGCTCCTAAATTGAGTGGTCAGCACGACTGGTATCTCAGTCAGCAACTTAATAATTATAAAAAGGGAATTCGAGGCAATCATCCGTTTGATTTGTACGGTAGTCAAATGATGTTGATGTCGAGATTATTGCACGATGAAAAAGCTATCCTTGATGTGGTTTCTTACATAGGAACATTAGACAAAGGTTTATCTAAATAGTGTCTGAACGGAAATCCTGAAAGCCTTATTTTACGGGGTATTCAAGCAATATTGCAAAACGAAGATTTTGTTATTTTTGGCTAAAAACGCTTAAATCTACATCAATACCGACTGATTAGCTTAAATCTTCGTTTTGAATTAATCGCTACAGCCCATGTGTAGCAATGGCTATTGACTTTTCGTTTGGGCACTAAATAGGATCCATCAGACACTGCTTTGATAAAAAAGTCAGACTAAACAGTGCGACAATAAAAACAGTGAGAAAATAAAAATAAAGGGGGATTAGTGTGACGCAAACGACACATACAGCAATTGCCGATCAGGTTGATGACTCTCATCATCCCAAGAGCTTCATAAGTAAATATGTTTGGAGTCAAGATCACAAAGTTATAGCGATTCAATATTCTATTACCGCTATTGGTGTAGGATTAGTTGCTTTAGTCCTTTCCGGCATGATGAGGCTGCAATTAGGATTTCCGGACCAGTTTTCATTTATTGATCCAAGTTCTTACCTTCAGTTTGTGACCATGCATGGCATGATCATGGTTATTTATTTGTTAACTGCACTGCTATTAGGAGGGTTTGGCAATTATCTGATCCCCTTGATGATAGGTGCCAGAGATATGGTATTTCCTTATCTGAATATGCTCAGTTACTGGACTTATTTATTGTCGGTGATTGTACTGCTGGCGAGTTTTTTTGTTACAGGAGGGCCAACCGGGGCCGGCTGGACATTATATCCTCCTCAGGCGGTGTTAAATGGTACGCCAGGTGCCGAAAATGGCATTGTCTTTATGTTGATTTCTTTAGCTATTTTCATTGTTGCTTTTACTATGGGGGGACTGAATTACGTTACCACTATTTTACAAGCAAGAGCTAAGGGCATGACTTTAATGAGGATGCCACTGACTATTTGGGGGATTTTTGTTGCAACCATTTTAGGCTTGTTAGCATTTCCGGCACTACTTGTAAGTGCGATTATGATGATGTTTGACAAGCTTGTTGGCACCAGTTTTTTCATGCCGGCGATATTATCGTTAGGTGAAAATATTGATCATAAGGGTGGCAGTCCAATATTGTTTCAACATTTGTTTTGGTTCTTTGGTCATCCGGAAGTTTATATTGTGGCTTTACCTGCATTTGGCATGGTGTCTGATGTAATTGCGACACATGCGCGCAAGAATATTTTTGGTTATCGTATGATGGTTTGGGCAATTGTTGCTATTGGTGGTTTGAGCTTTGTTGTTTGGGCACATCATATGTACGTCAGTGGTATGAATCCATATTTCGGCTTTTTCTTTGCAACCACAACATTAATTATTGCTGTTCCTACGGCCATTAAAGTTTATAACTGGCTGTTAACGCTGTGGCAGGGGAATATTCACCTGACTATTCCAATGTTATTCGCGATAGGTTTTATTTTTACTTTTACCCACGGCGGTTTAACAGGTTTGATGTTGGGCAATGTAGTGGTGGATTTACCGCTGTCGGATACTTATTTTGTTGTTGCTCACTTTCATATGGTAATGGGGGTTTCGCCTGTAATGGTGCTGTTTGCTGCCATATATCATTGGTTTCCAAAAGTTACCGGCAAGTTTTTACATACAGGTCTTGGGAAAATACATTTCTGGGGGACTTTCCTCGGTACTTATGCCATTTATTTACCTATGCATTATCTTGGTTTTCTTGGTGTACCCAGACGTTACTTCGCTATGGGAACAACAGACTTTATTCCTGAATCAGCACAAGCATTAAATGCGAGTATCACTGTTTCAGCAATTATTGTTGGTGTTATTCAGTTGGTCTTTATATTTAATCTTATCTGGAGTGTATTTAAAGGGAAAAAAGCGGGAGATAACCCGTGGAATGCAACAACACTCGAATGGCAGACAACTAAAACGCCGCCTGTACACGGAAATTGGGGGCCAAGTTTGCCAGTAGTTCATCGGTGGGCATACGATTATAGCGTTCCCGGTGTTAAAGATGATTTTATTCCACAAAATGTTGCGCCAGATCAAGTGATTATGATAGAAAAGGTGGAAGGGGCAGAAAACGTAGAAGGAATGGAAAGCAACCAAAAGGGAGATAACACATGACTTTTTTTCGGGAATTGGCTGAAAAACCATGGTTGGCTGAAAATGGCCCTTTAGCATTGTCTGTCGCTCAAAAGGAAACTAATCAATTTCCTGCCAAAACGGCACTTAAGTTCTTTTTGGGTGTAGTTACTGTTTTATTTTTTCTGTTTACGATCACTTTTTTATCGCGTTCTCAGTCCAATGATTTTCAGGCATTATCTGGAGAGCCATGGTTGCCTTTTACTGATGCTTATCAGCTTTGGATAAATACGGGCATCCTTTTATTGGCAGGGATTTGTTTGCAATTTGCGGTTTTCTCTTTAAAAAAACAGCAAATGAATCTCTTTATTTTATTGATCAGCTGTGGCTGTTTATTCAGTTGTCTTTTTATTTTTGGTCAAATCAATGTTTGGCAAAATTTATATCAAGCTGGCTTTGCACTTGCTGAAAACCCCGCAAATAGTTATTTCTATTTGCTGACGGGAATTCATGGCTTACATTTAATTGGTGGTGTGCTGGCATTAAGCTACGTGGTTTGGCAGTTTTGGCTAAAAAATAACAATAAAAAATTAGTAGATAATTTAACGTTATGCACTGTTTATTGGCATTACTTGTTTGTGGTCTGGTTATTTTTGTTTGCGTTATTAACCGGAAATACAGCGACTTATAAAACTATTGCAGCGTTTTGCGGTTTTTAGGGGGAAACATGGCTTCTAATGATAATAAACCAGTGGAAGGGTCAGCTTGGCAAAATGTTGTAAAAGATTGGTCTGACGATAAAGAGACTTTTAATATGCCCTGGGGCAAATTAATGATGTGGCTTTTTTTATTGAGCGATACTTTTATTTTCAGCATTTTTTTAACGAGTTATATGAGTGTTCGAATGTCGATGACTCATGATTGGCCTAATGTGAGTGAAGTGTTTTCCCTTGTTATAGGGGGGCATCATATTCCTTTAATTTTAATTGCTATTATGACATTTATACTGATTACCAGCAGCGGCACTATGGCGATGGCTGTTAATTATGCTTACCGGGGTGACAGGAAAAAAACGGTTATTTTAATGAGTATAACTGCCTTACTGGGTGCATCATTTGTTGGTATGCAGGCATTCGAATGGACAAAATTAATTGTAGAAGAGGGTATACGTCCATGGGGGAATCCTTTGGGGGCCTCTCAATTTGGTGCCGCATTTTTTATGATCACTGGCTTTCACGGGCTACATGTCACTGGCGGCGTTATATTTTTGTCTGTTATTGCTAGACGCGTGCATAAAGGCGTGTATGAAAAAAGAGGCTATTCAATCGTTGAAATTACCGGGTTGTATTGGCATTTCGTTGATTTAGTTTGGGTTTTTATTTTTGCACTATTCTATTTATGGTAAGGCATCTGATATGAGTGAAAAAGTAGAGAATAAAAAAGTAGAGAGTGAAAAAGTTGAGAATGGAAAAACAGAGAATGAAAAAGCTGATAATCAACACCCAATTAGCATGTATCTTAAAATATGGCTTTTACTTTTTGTACTGAGTTCTTTTTCTTATATGGTTGATTTTTATCAACTTCAAGGGGTACTGAGATGGTCGTTGATTTTAATTTTTATGGTGCTTAAAGCAGGACTAATTCTAGCGATTTTTATGCATGTAAAATGGGAGCGAATGGCGCTGAAACTTGTTTTATTCATACCTCCTCTTGCGATTGTTGTTTTGATAATTTTAATGATAATTGAAGCTAATTATATTAATTGGAGCCGAATGGTTTCATTTTTGACCTTGTAATTGAAGTTA
>JABSOJ010000223.1:0-5162 GCA_013216005.1 Alteromonadaceae bacterium
AAATCTTCGTTTTTAAAAATAGCTCGAAGAGCATATGTAGTAACACTTTCAGGGGTTTCCGTTCAGGCACTAAATAGCTAGTTTCCGTCCAAAAACAGGGTCGTAGCGAGGGCGATCCAATGGCACGAATTGTGCTCTACAAGATATAGACGTTTAGTCATTCTAAATAACACTATCTTGTGGTGCACAGGTCTTGTCAGTGGGACGTCCGCAGTAGACACTCGTTTCTAGGATGGACACTAGCTAGCATTTCAAAATAGCGGGAAGTAATTCCTGTGGCATATTTTGATAACAAATGGGTCTTTGAAAACGTTTTATTGCTTCACTGCCTACCGATGTCGTTCTGATATTTGTCGAAGCAGGGAAAGGGCCTCCATGATTCATTGATGCACAAACTTCTACACCAGTCGGCACTTGATTGTATATTAAACGACCAACCTTATGAGCTACCGCTTGCGCAACATCACGTGCTAAATCGAAATCTTTATCAATTGCATGAATACTCGCGGCTAAATTTCCTTTTAATACAGCAATAAATTGCATCATTTCAGCAAAATCAGCACAACGGACAATCAACGCACTGAATCCAAAAATTTCTTCCTGCAATAACGGACTATTGACAAAAGACTTTAAATCAGTGGTGAACAAAGTAGCAGAGCACTGTTGCTGTTCACCTGATAATCCTGTTGCCAATAGCTCAACACCACCAATAGATTTACGCGCTTCTACTGCCTTATTATAGGAAGCACACATCGCCGGGGTTAACATTACACCAGCGGGTTGTTCGCTTAGCGTTTCTGCTGCAAAGTTAACAAAACGAGTATAACTGTCATCACCGTTATCGTGATCACCTTTTTTGTTAGCAATGACTGCCCAAACACCCGGACTGGTACAAATTTGCCCTTGTCCCATCATTAATGAAGCAACTAAGGTTTTAGCCAGTTCTTCACCATCTTGATCTACTTTAGCCGGCATAAGAAATTGCGGATTAATACTGCCCAGCTCACCGTAGAATGGAATAGGCTCAGGACGTTGATATATTTGCTGTTGCAAAATCATCCCAACACGTTCAGAGCCAGTGAATCCGACAGCTTTAACTAAAGGATGCGTTACAATTTGGCTGGAAATTGCGTAATTCTTACCCTGAAGCAATGAAAATACTCCTTTATCTAAACCACAAAGTTCAATGGCTTTTAATATTGCTGAAGCAACCAATTCTGCTGTCGCAGGATGTGCAGCATGCGCTTTCATTACCACAGGACAGCCCGCAGCCAATGCAGAAGCAGTATCGCCACCTGCTGTAGAGAATGCTAAAGGAAAATTACTGGCAGCAAATACACCAACTACACCTAAAGGTAAATAACCTAAACGCGTATCGGGTTTAGGTAAAGGTTGGCGATCTGCATCAGCTTTATCGATAACAGCAGGATATTCACCTGCTTCTAATAAATCAGCAAACAATCCCAGTTGGCCAACAGTACGGCCACGTTCACCTTGAATGCGCATTGCTGGTAAACCGGTTTCAGCACAAGCAGCTTCCACAAGCTCATCACCCAACGCATTGATTTGTTCACCAATAGCACGTAAAAAAGCAGCCCTTTTTGCTGCACTTAATTGGCTATAAGTAGTAAATGCTTCATTCGCTCGTATAATGGCTGTATTTACTTCTTCTGTAGTTGCATCAGCGAAAGGAGTATTTATTGGTTGATGTGTGTTGGCATCAAATGCAGTAAAACCACCTTCTGTTTCGCCAGTCCATTGACCAGCAATTAAATTCTTACCTGTTATTGTCATTATATTATCTCTTTACTTTATAGATTTGCTTCGCATTTATCTATGATTCACTTCAGACCGTAGGATGGGTTACGCCTGTGGCTAACCCATCCTACGGAAGTGATTTTGCTATTTAACGATGAAACCAAAAGCATACGGATCATCATCATCGATGGTAATACAATTTTTACCGAAAACTTTTGCCCAACCTTGGATGCTTGGTTTTATTGCCGATATTTTTCCCTGATCAGAGTCAAGTTCAACCAAAGCTTCTACTTTGCCAGTAAATTGGCTACCGATATAACTTTCGTGAACAAACTTATCACCAGCACCAAGCTTGCCTTTAGCAAATAATTGCGCCATACGCGCACTTGTTCCGGTTCCGCAGGGAGAACGGTCAATTGCTTTATCACCATAAAATACCGCGTTAGCTCCATCTGATCCTTCAGTTTGGCATTTACCGGTCCAAAGTACGTGAGAAACACCTTTAACACTGGGATCTTCCGGATGAACACATGTTACAACTTTACTGGCAACTTCCCGCACTATCGGGCTCCAGTGTAATATTTCTCTTGCCGTCCACTGATCAATACCGGGGAAATTATCTTGTGGCTCAACAATTACGTAGAAGTTACCGCCGTAGGAAACATCAACTTTTATCTTGCCTAGATCAGGAATATCAAGTTCAACATCACGATGCGCTAAATAAGCAGGCACATTGAAGATTTTAACTGAATTAACTTTACTGCCTGTCTGTTGATATTCAATAGAAATTTGTCCGGCAGGTACATCTATAATCAACTTCCCGGGTACTTTTGGTGTTATCATACCATTTTCTATTGCCGCAGTAATCGTACCGATAGTACCGTGACCACACATAGGCAAACAACCGGAGGTTTCAATAAATAAAATAGCGGCATCAGCATTATCACTACAGGGCGGATATAAAAATGAACCCGACATCATGTCATGACCCCTGGGTTCAAACATTAAACCTTTGCGGATCCAGTCATGATTTTCCATAAAATCAAGACGCTTTTCACTCATGGTTTTCCCTTTTAAATCAGGATGACCACTGGTAACTAACCTGACAGGGTTGCCGCAGGTATGCGCATCAATACAAAAAAATGTGCCTTTAATCATATTTCCCTCAGTGAATATTTATGGTGTTTAATTGCCTAAGTCACAATTATTTATTTCGGTAATAGCCAAAAAATGGCTTATTTAACTTATTTCGTAGGATGGATTAGCCGAAGGCGTAACCCATCAAACCACTTAATTGTTTACAAAATAAACGGTTAGTTACTCCACCAAGTGATGGGTTACGCCTCTGGCTAACCTAGCCTACAACGGTCCCACATCAATTAACTGCGGTACAAGCACACTAATTAATCAAGATTAAACTTGCTTAGATCTATACGGTCAGCAACGGCCTGATTATAAATACGCTCAACATTCGCACGCTCTTCGCCAATTAACGGCATACGTGGTGCGCGTGTCAGTTCAGAACCACGACCCGCTAATTGTTCACAAAACTTAATACATTGCACTAATTTAGGCACTGTATCTAAACGTAATAATGGTAAGAACCAACGCCAAATCTCCAACGCTTCAGTGTAACGACCTTGCTCTGCTAATTTATAAATAGCCACTGATTCTTTGGGGAATACATTTGTTAATCCAGAAATCCAACCTGTACAACCTAGCATCAAAGATTCTAAAGCGATGTCGTCAACACCACCAAAAATTACGAAGCGATCACCAAATTCAGAGAAAAGCTCAGAAATACGACGGGTATCTTCAGTCGCTTCTTTAATAGAAACAATATTTTTCTCAACAGCAAGCACTTTCATGCCTTCAATGCTCACATCGACACCGTAAGTAACAGGATTGTTATAAATCATAATAGGCAAATTACAATTACGGGCAATTTGCTGGTAATGATGAATTGCTTCAGCTTCATCTGAACGGTAAATCATGCCTGGCAGCACCATTAAACCATCAATGCCAATTTTTTCACATTCCTGAGAAAACTCTAATGCAAACTGTGTAGTTGTTTCTGCAACACCAGATAAAACAGGAACACGACCAGCAACAACTTCCTTAACAGCTTTTAAAATAGCAATTTTTTCTTCGCGGGTATGTGAAGCGTTTTCACCAACCGTACCTAAAGCAATAATTCCATCTACGCCTTCTTTGATAATAGTATCAATCATTGTCATTGTTGCATCAAAGTTGATAGACAAATCATCGTTATATTGTGTAGTTACTGCTGGGTAAACGCCTTTCCAGTTGATTATCATAATATTCTCTTTGGTAATTACTTATTTAAGTAAAGGATACTTTTAAAAAACACGCAAAGTACCCTATAAATCATATGGAATATTGTATACAACATTTAAAATCAAACAAGTTAAAATTTAAAATAGTTTAAATGAGGTGGAAAAAATGGAAATAAATCTTGACGACTTTAATGATTATCAATGCATAAACACCATTGATGCACACACGGAAGGCGAGCCTCTACGCATCATTACTTCGGGCTATCCTGAAATAAAAGGCGATACTATTTTAGCAAAGCGTGCTTATTTAACTGAACATCTTGACCATTACCGTAAACTCTTAATGTTTGAGCCTCGTGGTCATGCTGATATGTATGGTGCATTAATTACAGAGCCTTGCAGTGAAAATGCAGATTTTGGCATATTATTTATGCATAACGAAGGTTATAGCAGTATGTGTGGTCACGGTATTATCGCCGCAGTGTCTGTCGCCATAGAAGCAAAAGCGATAACCATGCCCGCGCCCGGACACTATATTGGCATTGATGCGCCGGCCGGTTTTATTAAAGCTTATGCTGCATACGATGAAAATAACAAACTTAATGTAAGCTTTGATAACGTTGCTTCTTTTGTTGAAGTATTAGATCAAAACGTGCACGTAACAGGTTTTGGACAGGTAAATGTCGATATTGCTTTTGGTGGTGCTTATTATGCTTTTGTTGATGCTGACAAATTGAATTTAGACTGCTGCCCTGAAAATCAACAGGCGCTGGTGAATGCTGGTCGAGCTATTAAAAAAGCCGTGATGGCAAATTATGACATTGTTCACCCGCTGGAACAGGATTTAAGTTTTTTATACGGCGTAATTTTTTATTCCGAAAAAACAGATGAGTTATCTTCACATTCCCGCCATGTTTGTGTCTTTGCCGATGGTGAAGTTGATCGTTCACCCACAGGCACAGGGGTAAGTGCAAGAGCGGCGATATTAGCGGTAAAAGGTTATTTCTCAGAGAAGCAGTTACCATATAAACAGTTACCAGAAAAACTGTTAATGGATAAACAAGAAGTGATCATTGAAAGTATTGTAGGTGGGAAAATGACCGTCAG
>JABSOJ010000223.1:5262-6957 GCA_013216005.1 Alteromonadaceae bacterium
TTTCCCTCAAGGTTTTATGATCAGATAAATTGATGGCATATATTAATGGCAGAACTTTTTGACATAACCTAATGACATAAATAAAATACGAAACAGCGAAACATAAAAATGAACACTAACAGAAAAGATAACATTACAAATTTTCGAGTTGAAAGGTCAACTGACAAAGCAACTGGCCATGCCGCTGACAAGAAAAGCATTGCCGTTATTGGCGCAGGTATTATTGGCGTAAACTGCGCGGTTGAATTACAGACATTAGGCTTCAATGTCACTTTACTTGATAAAGATAATGTAGGTGAAGGTTGTTCAAAAGGCAATGCCGGACACTTTGCTACCGAACAAGTTTTTCCACTTGCCCAGATCAGCCTTTTATGGCAATTACCCAAGCTGTTATTAGATCCACTCGGACCTATGGCGATTTCACCCAGTTATTTTCCTAAAGCCATTCCCTGGTTTCTAAAATTTATAGGGAATATGACCAACAAAAATAGGACAAAAAACAGTGCGGCAATAAAAAGCTTAAATAAAAATGCCATCGCCTATTATAAAACTGTACTGGAAGCGGCTAACGCTAAACACTTACTTACCACCAAAGGCAGCTTATTAGTATTTGAAGACACTCCTTTAGCAAGCGTTACAAAGCAATATCGCCAATATCATCATGCCGGTGTCCCGGTAAAATTGCTCAATCGCGAACAAGTTTTGGCATTAGAGCCTAACCTTAATGAAAAAATTCAACATGCTTTATATTTCACCGATGTCGGGCATACGTCAAACCCACATGAAATATGTATGGCATTAGCAGAGTATGCAAAAAAATTAGGGTCCGTATTTAAACAATTTTCGGTTACTGAAATTAAATATGGTGATTTAAACGTGACAATAAGCGATGGCCAAACCGACTTGGTTTTTGATCAAGTGGTTATTGCCACAGGTGCATGGTCCAAAAAACTATTGAAACAATTAGACTACAAATTGCCTATTGAAGCCGAGCGTGGTTATAGCTTGAATTTACCTAATACAAAGGTAAACGCTGAGTTAACACGACCTGTTGCATCTGCAGAACGTCGCTTTATTATGACACCAATGGCGCATGGCTTACGTCTGGCGGGAACAGTTGAATTTGCAGGATTAGAGAAAAAAGCCAATATGAAACGTGCCGATATGTTGTATACACACGCAAAAAACATGCTGATAAACATTCCTGACTTTGATGAAAGCAATAGTGAGAACAAAAACGATAACAAAAGCGATAAAACAGAACAAAAATGGTTAGGCTTCAGACCTTCTTTACCCGACTCATTACCGGTTATCGGACAAGCACCGAACCATAAAAATGTATATTTTGCCTTAGGTCATCAACATTTAGGCTTAACACAAGGGGCGATCACCGGGAAACTTATCGGACAAATAATCACGGGACAACAAACCGATATTGATATCAGCCCATTTTGTATTAGTCGTTTTAATTAAGTTTTTGTCTTATACAATTAAGCTTTTAACTAACGCATACGGCGCTTACATCAGTCAAAAGCAAAAGCGATATTGTACGGCTCCGCCTCGTCAATCCAGTCCAAGTAATAATTATTCCAAGCCCAGTGTCCAGGGCTTTTGCTCGTTGAATGTAGAGTAGGCCGCAGGCTTCGCATAGCTTATCCAACGGCCCCTCTTCGATTCCGTGCATGAGGTTTTCCC
>JABSOJ010000224.1 GCA_013216005.1 Alteromonadaceae bacterium
AAGAAACCGAACGATCATTGATTGTCTCGGGGATGTTTACCGGCAAATTTATTCCTAAAATTGGTGCGGAATGTCAGCTACAGCAAAAGTTTATGGATAAAACAACAGCACAGCGATTCGGTGCTCATCTATTTTTCAGGTAACGCGGTACGGATTAATGAGGACTATTCCAAGCTACTGCCTGAATTACTTTCATTAAATACTGATATTGTTTGGTTAGACCATCGTGGTACGGGTATCAGCGAAGGTGTTCCCAACATGACAAACCTTTATAGCGATGGACTAGAAACTTTTGATTATGTTAAGGCTAACTCAGATAAAAAAATAATTATTCACGGTATGTCTTTAGGTAGTTTTATCGCTGGAAATATAGCAACTAAGAAAGAAATAAACGCTTTGATATTAGAGGGTTCTGCAACAACCACCGATGACTGGATTGATGAATTAATGCCTTGGTACGTTAAATTAGTTTCATCAATTTCGATAGAAGATGATCTTAAATCTGCTGGTAATGAAAAAGTAGTCAAACAATACAGCGGACCACTATTTATTCTGGTTGGTGAAGAAGATAAAGTCACACCAGCAAATTTAAATCAAAAGCTTTATGATTTAAGTATTTCCGCAAACAAACACATTTTTATCGCAAAACAACTCCGGCATGGCAACGCGATAAAGAGTTCCGATGCAAAAAAGGCACTCCGAAAATTTATTAACTCTTTGTAAATATTTATAACTCTTAATAACTCTTTCTTACTCTTTATAAAACATAAAAAGGGGATCTTTAATTTTGAAATTATTGATTCCCTTAACGCAGGTTACAACTTAAAAAAGTGCTTCTGGTATACTTTTAATTCGGCGATTGAATCACGTATATCATCTAACGCCAAGTGTGCACCATTTTTCACTACATTACTTAAAACCTCTGGTTTCCAACGACGTGCCAACTCTTTTATCGTACTGACATCCAGATTGCGATAATGAAAATAGTCTTCAAAATCAGGCATATATTTATTAATAAAACGTCTATCTTGCCCAATACTATTACCACACATGGGAGATGCACCTTTAATGATATAAGGTTCTATAAATTTTATACATTCTTGAGTTGCCTGATAAAGATCAACATTACTCTCGCGACAACGTTGAGTTAACCCCGATTTTCCATGATGATCAATACACCACTCACTCATGTTATCTAGCACATCATCATTTTGATGAATTGCAAATACCGGACCTTCAGCAAGCGTATTTAATTGACTATCAGTCATAATAATAGCGATTTCCAATATCACATCAACTTGAGGTTCTAACCCTGTCATTTCCAAATCAAGCCAAATTAAATTTGTTTCTTTGCTCACAATAAAACGTCCTTTAAAAAAAATGCTGTTACGCTGAGTTCATTAACAAGTATAATACGTGAGAATCAAAAGTAATTACATAACAATAAAATTTACTTAAAAATATTTTCTGGATTAAAAAATGATGAACAATTGTGGCTAAAATTAAAAAACTGACGAAAGGTCAAGTTCGTCGAATTAAAGCGAATCATGACAAAAAACTCCACAGTAAAGCGGATAAAATACAGTGGCAGGACGATCAACTAGGTGAACCGCAAACAGGAATAGTGATCAGCCGTTTCGGTCAACATGCTGATGTAGAAAGTGACGACGGTAATTGTTACCGTTGCAATCTTCGTCGTTCAATAAAATCTTTAGTCTGTGGTGATAAAGTTTTATGGCGATTGGGAAAGGAAACTCAACATAGTATTAAAGGCGTTATTGAAGCTGTTCACGAAAGAACGAGTATGTTAAGTCGTCCTGATGTTTATGATGGCGTTAAACCTATCGCAGCAAATATAAGCCAGATTTTAATTGTGTCTTCTATTTTACCCGTATTTAATGCCGACATTATCGATCGCTATCTGGTAGCAGCCGAACAAACTGGCATTACGCCAGTGATTGTTTTAAATAAAATTGACCTGCTCAATGAAACAATCAAGAAAACGACCCAAGATGAAATTGAGCAACAACTTCAAATTTACCGGGATATTGATTACGAAATTATTTATGCCAGTAATAAAACTCAAGAAGGTATAAATACGCTTCGACACCAGTTAAGTTCTCACACGAGTATTTTTGTTGGTCAATCCGGTGTAGGTAAATCTACTTTAGTAAATAGCTTGATGCCAGAATTGGGCTTAGTGACTAAAATAGTTTCTGAAAACTCAGGGTTAGGCCAACATACCACTACCGTAGCCCGTTTATTCCATTTCAAAGAGGGTGGTGATCTAATTGACTCTCCCGGGATCAGAGAATTTGGCCTCTGGCATTTAACACCTGAACAGGTGTGTCAGGGATTTATTGAATTTAACGAATTTCTGGGCTATTGCAAATTTCGTGATTGTAAACATCAAAAAGATCCTGGCTGTGCACTGATTGCAGCAGCAGAAAATAATGGTATTCATCCAAATCGCTTAGCAAGTTTTCAACGAATCTTAGCGAGTTTAGGTGAAAATACCCTTACCTCTCGCTTTAATGATTAATAGTGGTTTTTCTAGCCCAAATTTAAACTAAGGAATTTAAGTGTTGTTAAATAAAATTAAAATAGTCCTACAATATGTTATGCCCAAACATGCAGTATCTCGTTTAGTGGGAAAATTTGCCGCAGCTCAAGCTGGCTGGTTAACCACCAAAGCCATCACTTGGTTTATCAAAAAATACAAAATTAATATGGCTGAAGCTAAACTGAAAAACGCCAGTGACTTTAAGACTTTCAACGATTTCTTTACGCGTGAATTAGAAGACGGAGCCCGTATAATTAACGATGATACTAGTACATTGTGCTATCCGGTTGACGGCGAAATAAGTCAACAAGATGATATTGTTGATGATCAATTGATTCAGGCTAAAGGCTTTAATTACAGTTTAACGACCTTATTGGGTGGTGATGAAGAAACGGCAGCACCTTTTCAAGGCGGTAAATTCTCTTGTATTTATCTCGCACCAAAAGACTACCACAGAATTCATATGCCGATGACCGGTACGCTTCGTGAAATGATTTATGTGCCTGGCGATTTATTTTCTGTAAACCCTTTAACAGCCAATAACGTCCCTAATTTGTTTTCCAGAAATGAACGTGTCGTCACGATTTTTGATACCAAAAAAGGCCCAATGGCGATGGTACTTGTTGGTGCTACCATAGTTGCAAGCATTGAAACTGTTTGGGCAGGCACTATTACTCCCCCTGCGGGTAAAGATATTTTTAAGTGGCATTATCCGGCAACGGGTGTTGATGCTATTCACCTTAACAAAGGTGATGAAATGGGACGATTTAAATTAGGCTCTACTGTGGTAGCTACATTCGCGCCAAATATGGTTGAATTTAATGCTCAAGCGGGTCCTAATACAGTGACTCGTTTAGGCGAACATTTTGCCGATTTACTGAACTAACAAGTTATCGCGAGTATTAAAGTAACATTTTAAGTGTTAATATCTTTATTTCTCAGCAATATCAATAACAAACAACTTTATTGCTCATGCTTTTTTCGTTATTGTTAATGTTAAATGTATTTAGTTGTTGCTCATTAATCCAACACAGGATACGATTGATGTCGTATATAAGTTCAAACAACCTGCGATAGCAAGTTTCACAAAATGTTTGGATATAATAATTTATTTTGTTTTTAAAGCATTTAAGGAATAATTAATGGCTCAAAATAAATCGGGCGTTAAACCGACCGAGGCAGAATTGACCTTGCTGAATGTTCTATGGAAAATGGGACCTGCAACTGTCAGGCAAATACATGATATTGTTAGTCATACTTCAAAAACTGGCTATACTACTGTATTGAAAATACTGCAAATAATGCATGAGAAAAATCTAGTTATTCGTGATGAAAGTAATCGTGCTCATGTATATGCTGCAGCTAATAGCGAAGTTCATACTCAATCTTCTCTACTTAAAGATTTAGTAACCAAAGCATTTGGTGGTTCTACTTCAAAACTGGTAATGCGCGCTATTGGCAATTCTATCAGTCAGGAAGAAATTGATGATATTCGACAATTACTTAATGGCTTAGAAGAATAACGGTTTTTTGGACAAGATTTAAAGCGTACAACATAGGTAAATAATTTCTCAGAGTGACAATGCCAAGGTAAACAATGTCGGAAAGTATAGCTAATAGCCCTTTTTTGTATAGTTTAGCACTAACCTTGATCCATTTTTTATGGCAAGGTTTAGTGGTTGCGCTCGCATTAAAATCGCTATTGATCGTAATTTCCAACAAAAGATCACAGTTACGCTATGGATTGGCTTCCTTATCAATGCTGATAAATTTACTCTTGCCCTTCATTACTTTTTTCACTATTTATAAGCCTGATTATTTACAGTTAACAAATCAGTTGCAATCAACACATACCATGGTGCCTTCATTGAACATTACTACCAGTAGTAGTGCTCATGCAGATATGCTCACTTACCTGCCCTATCTGTCACTTTTATGGTTTGCAGCAGTTTTAACACTATCGATTAAGTTATTAGTTGAAATTTATAACGTTAATCAGCTTTCAAAATCTGCCGTTTTACCCGCTAACAATAAAATTACAGCCCGTTTTATTCAGTTAGTTGAACAAATTAAGCTAAAGAAAGCTCCCCGTTTACTCATTTCACTTAAAACTGATGTGCCAATAGCAATAGGTTGGCTAAAACCGGTAGTATTAATACCCGCCAGCATGATTACAGGTTTAACACCGACCCAACTTGACATGCTGATATTACATGAATTAGCCCACATCAGACGCCATGACTATTTGATGAACTTCCTACAGACGCTAATTGAAATCCTGCTGTTTTTCCATCCGGCAGTGCAATGGGTATCTAACCAAATGCGCAATGAACGCGAATATTGCAGTGATGATATTGCCGTGCAAAATTGTGGTGATCCCCTAGCTTACGCTCATACTCTGGCAGATACGGCTGCGTTATGTCGAAAGCACCAAAAACAGCATAATCATTCTATTCCGAACATGGCCATGGCTGCTTCAGGTGGTGATTTAAAGCAAAGGGTGCTTCGTTTAGTTACTCATCACCATTGTTCTATTGGTAATGAAGTAAGCAAATGGTTAGCTTCTGCTGTAATAATTTTGTCGATTATTGTGGTCTTTACCCAACAATTTGTAAATATTCCATTGCTAGAACTAAATTCCAATAGCGTGAACTTACATCAATCTACTCAAAAAACACTTAAAAACAATGTAACAACACCACAGTTTAAAGCGTTATCCCAAACTTCAATTGCACGACATTTATTATCTATTGATAGCGAAATTAATAAAGAGCCAACGCCAGAAACTATTGTTAGCTTACCAACAATAAATGTTAATAGTTCTTTCCAACCGGAAAATATAGCCGAGATATTTGAAAAGAAAACCCAAACATTGGCTAAAAAACCTGTAGTACAACAAAAGACAATAGCCTTGACAACTCAATCTTTTTCAGACAAATCAGATAAGGCGTCGAACGCACAAAAATTAGAGCAAAGTCAACCACAATTGGTTTCATCAAAAGCTGAAATAGCTATTTTAACAAACTCTACAACGCCTTTAGCTATAAAATCCGGATCAAAGAAATCTATCTCTGAATTAGCTTTTGAAAGAACAGATTCAACAAATAAACACTCATTGCTGACTAACCCATATGCGAAACAGTTAGCAAGTTTAACGAGTGAACCAACAGCTAAATTTGTTAATACCAATACAACTGCAACAAATCTAGACTTGTTACAATCAACAATATCTTCATATCAGCAATCTCAAAAATTTGACACGATTGTGAATTCCTCTTTTACTTCAGCAAAAGAAAGTAAACCACGTGCCTACCAAGCAGCAAAAATAATTTCATCAAGAGAACCTAAATACCCCTCTTATGCTAAACGAAAAGGGATAGAAATGGATATACTTGTTCATTTTACTATTGATAAAGAAGGTTTTGTCAAAAACATTCAATTTGAAACAAAGAACAAAATTAGTTATTTTCGCAATTCCATTCGCACTGCTATTGCTAGATGGCACTTTCTACCCGCTCAACAAAATAACAAGCCAGTAGAAAGCCAAATGTCGAAAATATTTTCATTTAGCTTAGAATAATTAAACCAATTATTTATGTTGCCTATCAATTGTATCTAGGCGATTTCCTCTTAAAGTTAAGAAATTTCTCTTGCTGTTCCTTATTTAATATCTGCAATATTGCATGTTTTGATTTAGCTTTTTGCATTGCCATTTCCTGAAATTCCCCCTGATATTGAGCATACAAGGCATTAAAACCTTGCTCATCAAACTCTACAGTTCCCATTAAAGCTTCAATCTCATCGTGAAAACCTTGCATTGACTGTTTGAATTGAGCTCGATTTTCACTCGCATTTTCACGAATACTTTTCATTTGCTCCTGCTGCTCTTCACTTAACTTTAAATATTTAACCATCTTTTTAAAATGGCGAGGCATGTGATTTCCTCGTTCATGTTTAATTGATGACTCCATACGGGAAGAGTGTTCACTTCTGTCATAAGCAATCGCGCTATACGAACTAAACAACATTCCACATAGCAGGGAAGTTAACATCAAGGTTCCAACTTTTTTGCTCGCTTTTAAGTTCATCATTTTATCCTTTCACTTTTTGGTTTAATTTTTTATTGATTCATCCAAATATTAATCAATTTCAGGTATAGACTGTATCCGATATTTTCAACAGCTAACCCTTTAGAAATATCGAATACATTTAAAGTATAAGAGTTACAATGCAAAGAAACGCAAAGCCAGTGTAAAGATTGTGTAAAGTTCAAATGTAGTTTATTGGTATTATGTATGTAGAGTAGGCCGCAGGCTTCGCATAGCTTATCCAACGGCCCCTCTTCGATTCCGTGCATGAGGTTTTCCCT
>JABSOJ010000225.1 GCA_013216005.1 Alteromonadaceae bacterium
ACAGGCTCTAGACTGTATCAACTTAAACATGACAATACACAAATATGAACTGTTACCCGGTTTGATTGGTGCCAAATTTTAAACTATATTTAAATCTCAAGGAGTTATTACTTGTAGTATGGATTGGTATATTTATCTAAATATTTACCTCCCGCTGTTTGTCTGATTTTTCCTAACTTCTTTACACAACGCACATTTTAATAAAATATAAAGTAATTATTCTATTATACAAATTGGTACAAACCATGTCAGACTAAGGGAAATAACAATGACCACTACCAGACTGGAAAACATCGAGCACTTTGTTGTGATCATGCTGGAAAACCGCTCATTCGACCATATTTTCGGGTTTCTCTATGAAAATGATTCTCCTTCAAACAATAAACCCTTTGACGGCTTGACTGGCAAAGAATTTAACCTTGACCAAGACGGTGGAAAAGTATTTGTCAGCAAGCTTGAAACAACCGATCCATACTGTTATTTCACGCCAAAAGCCGATCCGGGTGAAGGTTTTATCGCCACCAGTGCGCAACTTTATCAGCATAACATGTTGGTTCACGCAGATTCGGCACCAACCAATGGGGGATTTGTCACCGATTATCAATATACCCTTGGTTGGGAGCCCAGTGACAACTATATCATCTATCCCGGTGCCGATGCCCAAGGGATCATGGCAATGCACACCCCAGAAACCCTGCCGATACTTTCGACGTTGGCCAAGGAATATGCGGTGTGTGATCGCTGGTTTTGTTCAGCACCAACTGAAACCCAACCGAATCGGGCTTTTATGCATATGGCGACCTCCCAAGGCCTTATCAAAAACAACTGGCACCACGAATTTACGTCCAAAAGTATATTCACGGCACTTCAAGAGCAAAATGCCAGCTGGTCTATTTATGCTTATGAGGACACGCAAAAACAGCTACAAATGACACGCTTTGATATTGCCGACCTGAAAAACGCCCCGAAAACACACTTTGGAGCATTCAGTGATTTCAAAACTGCAGCAAAAAGTGGAACACTGGCAAACTATGTTTTTCTAGAACCTAACTGGGGAACTGAAGGCAACAGCATGCACCCCAACTACAACGCGGCCAACGCAGAACAATACATCAAGGAAATCTATGAGACGTTGGTGAAATCACCGCTATGGGAAAAAACCATGTTGATTGTAACCTTCGATGAACATGGTGGTTGTTATGATCACGTTGCACCACCCGCTAATGCGGTATCGCCGGACGACATAGCGGCCAGTAACGGGTTTGACTTTACCCGCTTCGGCGTTAGGGTGCCTACTATACTGATCTCGCCCTATATTAAGGCTGGCACAGTTCACCGGGTTCCTGAACCGGACGAATACCAACCCGGCAAGGGAGAAAGCCCCAAATTGGAACCCACCCCGTTTGATCACACATCGATCCTCAAAACAGTGGAGATGCGTTTTGGCGTTCAACCGCTGACCAAGCGGGATGCGGCGGCTCCTCACTTTGCAGACGTGTTGACACTGGACAAACCGCGAATGGAAAACGTATTGGCCAATGTAAAAGCACCCACTGCCAAGTTGCCGACCGGCACTGTTACCAGCAAACCCACCGAATTACAAAAAGGGATAGCAAACAGGGTTTCGCAGTATCCGGATCCACAAGAAAAAGGGGGACACAAGCCATTTGAACGATACCACTGGCATAGTGGTGACGATATGATGGAATGGGCCAATGACAGATGGCAGCGTTACACTGATTACACCAGCAAATTAAACAAGTAACGGGAATGACTATGAGCGACCAAGACGCAATCAATTTCAGTCAACGAGGGCTCGGTTATTTCACCAATCGGGCACTTTTTTGTGAATACCGGTTAACCGAAGAAGCCCGGAGCAACCCAGAAACCTACACCAAATATTTAGCACTCGCCAAAGACTGCGAACGGCTTAATCAGGAAAAAAAAATCACCCTGGTAGTTATCCGTGGTGTGGATTTGTCATTGTGGAAACAGTGGTGTGAGCAACATAAACTACCCTTACCATCAGGCATTAATGAACCGACAAAAATGGGCGATCGTGAGCCTTTCAAAAACACACCAGCAGATCTTTATTTTCACATTAAATCAGAGAGTTTGGCAGACAGCGCCGAGCTGCAAACGTTAATTGAGCAGACCCTGGGGTCGCTGGTTGAAAGCAGCTCTATAGTCAATGCGGAGGACAAGCACAATGGCCGGGTATTTGGCGGTCGTTTTTCCGATCCGCTGATCAATCCGGTAGACAAAATTGGACTCAGTCACCGTGTAGTGATAGGCGATGAAGACCCAGAGCACAAAGGCGGCGTTTATGGCTTGTCACAACAGTTTGTCAACGACTGGGATGCGCTGAACAATCTTTCGGAGCTGGCCAAGGAAAACATGATTGGAAGGGCCGAGAATAATATTATCATCCCTATGTCGCAAACCGACAGCCATATCAAATGTGTCCGCAAAGTTAACGATCAGGGCATCAATGCCCGACTGTTACGACAAACCTTGCCTTATGGCCATGAACAAACTGAACGGGGAGATGAAAAAGGCGTTCATTTTAATGCATACGGCAAATCGCTCGAAACCTTCGAATCGATTATAGATCAAATCATCGGCGATAAACCCGGTTATATCCGGGACAGAATGTTTGCCGTGACCCACAGTGTTGGTGGTCATTATTGGTATGTGCCTGCAGCGGCTGAATTGGGACTGGAGGGTGGTGAATTAGAGTTACCACCACTACCGGACTATTTTGACGTGCACAGTGACAACGGCTACATGTATTACAATGCCAAGGCTTTCCTGGCTGGCGCAAATCAGGGCAAAGCTACCCTGGATTGTCCGTTGTCAGAACGGATACTGTATCTTGTCGATCGGCAATTTTCCCGTTGGCACACCAGTTGGTACCAAAAGAGAGAAACTCCACCTTTAGGACATTTAAGGGATCATTTGGCTGCAGACGAAGAATGGATTCTCTGTGCCCCTATTGCATTGCGCAAGGCCAAGTCGATTCAACTGAGTTTAAGCAAAGTATTGATTAGCCCAGAATATAGCAGACGGGCCCGATTGTTCAGTATTGATGCCAAAGAATTGATTGTTGGCAACATGCCTCAAATTTCATTGGGTACTGGTAGCCAGGTGATGGAATATCTCAAAGAAGAAGAACGAGTCAGCGGTTTTTTTAAAATGCTCAATGAGTATTCTTCTACCGGTCACAATATTCCCGACTACAAAAAACTTATTACACTGGGCATTGATGCATTGCAGGCGCAATTTGATCAGCGCATTGATGAGGATCCTGACAGGGAGGACTTTTATCGCTCGGTGGTTTGGTCGTTACATGGACTGTCTGATTTTATCGGTGCTTATGGCGCACTAGCAGCAAAACAGGCCGACGAATTGCCCTGTGTACTACAGGCCGATAAGCAGGCATTGATGGAAATTAGCGCGACCATGAACCGCATTGCTCACCAGCGGCCGGAGAACTTTAAACAAAGCCTGCAGCTGATTTTTATCACCAATTGTGCCCTGCACCAAATTGGCGAGCCGATGTCAATCGGTCGACTTGATCAGGTGCTGATAGATGTTTACCGGGCTGATATTGCCTCAGGGCAACTGACTGCGCCTCATGCTCAAGAGTTGCTTGATGCATTTTGGCTAAAAATGGACGAAACGGTTTTGCTTAATCGGCAGAATTTTCCCGACTACCTTAACTATGGTACCGGCGCGGTGTTTTATTCTGCAGGCAACTTCCCCCAAGGATCAGCGAACAACCAATGGGTGCAACAGGTAACGGTCGGTGGTTTTATAGCCGATAGTGAAGGAAAACCCACAGATGCCTGCAATGAGCTGACTAAAATGTGCTTGCACAGTGCGGCCCGGCTGCCGATGAATGCACCTTGTCTGTCACTGAGGCTATTCAATGGGTCCAGCGATGAGATTATCAAGCTTGCGGCACAGGCCATATTAAGTGGAGGTGCTCATCCAGTGATGTTTAATGATGACAAAATGGTACCGGCCCTGACCCGTTGCGGCTTTGAACTGGCCGATGCCCGGGATTTTGCCTGCGATGGTTGTTACGAGGCTATTATTCCCGGTAAAACAGAATGGGCGTTCAGTTATGTCCCTATTCTTCCTATGGTGGGGATGGCGATGAATCAGGGGGCGGAGATATGGCACGCAGGTCCGGTGCATCTGCGTGGTATGAAAATGTCTTGGAATTCGCCGCCGCCGGAAGATATTGTCGACTTTGAAAAGTTTATGGACATATTTTATAAACACTATCGCTGGGCTATTGACGGTTTTTTCAATACCTTGATGACGGGTTATGGTGATCTAGCAGACATTTGCCCTAGCCCGTTATTTTCGTCAATGTTAGATGACTGCCTGAAAACTGGTCGCGACATGACCGATGGCGGGGCCAAATACCATATTGTTGCGCCGATGATGTGCGGTATCACCAATACCATTAATGCCCTGTTTACGATCAAAAAGTTGGTTTACAGTGATTCTGCGATAACGACTTTGCCGGAATTGCTGCAATGTTTGATGTGCAACTGGGGTAAGGACATGATTGAACCATTGCACAACAAGTTGGCGGGCAAAACTAGGGCAGAGATAACGGCTCAAAGATATGCCTCGTTGCGTAAACATGCACTGGCACTGCCCAAGTTTGGTCAGGGTGATGATCCTGAAGTGGTAGAATTGGCAGGCTCGCTGGTACAAAGGTGTGTTGATATGATCCATGAACGCATTGATAAACCTTTGCCTTCTATCAGTAAAGCTTATGATGTGATAAAGCAAAAGTACGTCATGCCCGACAAACCGTTTAAATTTACCGTGACGCCTGGAGTCGGCACTTTTGAAGACAACACCGGTCTGGGTTTGACCATGGCAGCCTCGGCTGATGGACGGGCCAAGGGTGATCCCATTGCCGATGATTTCAGTCCGGCACCTTCCCCGCAAGATATGCCTGTGGACCATGCGCCGCGCAATATTTTCAAGGGGCTATCCGACTGGAATATCGATCCTATTGGCTTGGGCATAGCCAATGCCGCACCGTCGGACATCAATATACTCGAAGACTTTCCGCTGGAGACATTGGAGCAGGTGATCCGAGAGTTTGCCGATGGTAAAATCGGTTCCAATATGATGACGATCACCACGGCCAATCCGGAAACACTGACCAAAGCGACCGAATTTCCGGAAGCTTATGATCTGGTTCGGGTACGAATGGGCGGATGGACCGAATTTATGATTGCAATGTTCCCCGAACATCAGCAACACATGCGTCGCCGTCCGTTGTTTGTTGTTGGTGATCCGAAGTAAAGCCGGTAGATACTCTGTATTTAAAGTGCAGAGTCAAAAGAGGTGTTTTTGTCTATCCTGAGTTTTGACCAAACACAGGCGAAGTGAAAATGACAAAAGCACCTAAAACTTGGAAATCTATATCTACCAAACTTTAATTAAAACCTGCCTGTCAAAATGAACAATGCCGTCCAGGAAATGATGCAAGGTCAAATCCAGGTGAGCATAAAGGGGTGTTACGCCAGTCCCAGCTTGAAATGTATAGTTAATTAACATTCATAAACAATTTCATCAATCGATCCACAACGGTCCTTTGATGCTAATTTAATTGAGGTGAAAGATGAAACAACGTGCGTTTGACCATGTTTTGATCATTATGTTTGAAAATGAATACCGTGGCTACGTCATGGAAAATGAATATATGCGTAACCTAGCCGCCCAAGGAATTGAATTAACCAATAGTTTTGGGGTAATGCATCCTTCCCAGACCAATTACATTACTTCCATTTCCGGTGAATTATGCAACGTTAGTGACGATGACAAACCCGCTCCATTATTACAGAACACTATAGTAGATCTTATAGAGGCCTCACCCTATAATCTTAGATGGAAGGCTTATATGGACAGTTATGTTGCTGATATTCCCCTTTGGAAACCAACAGATTTCACGCCTAAAGATAACTATCCTTATGTGATAAAACATAATCCATTTTCTTCTTTTAAAAATATTCTCGACAATGAACAACGCTGGCGAAATATTGAGAGTGAAGCAGGTTTTTATCGCGATTTACTTAATGATGATTTCCCCGAATATGCCTGGTTTACACCCAATATGTGGAATGATGGCCATTATCTTGTTGGCAGTACTAACAACGATTTAAAAGGAGAAAGGGCCCCTGTACTGGTAAATCAACAAGCTAAATGGTTGAAGTCATTTTTTAGTGGTTTGAA
Organism: Alteromonadaceae bacterium; assembly: GCA_013216005.1. GTDB lineage: Bacteria > Pseudomonadota > Gammaproteobacteria > Enterobacterales > Alteromonadaceae > JABSOI01. The sequence goes on from JABSOJ010000225.1 coordinate 6,268, forward strand.
CTTCCCTGGACCAAACTCAAAATTACCACCAAATACACTGGTTGTCGTGACTTACGACGAAGCAGATTTTGAAAAACTTTATGATACAGGGGAAAAATATCCTTACGATGGACCAAATCAGATTTATACCGTATTGCTTGGTGATATGATCACCCCGAGTCAACAGAGCGAAGGTTATAATCATTACAGCCTGCTAAAAACCATAGAGAAAAACTTTAATCTGGGTGATCTACAAAAAAATGATCGAGATGCTAACTGGTTTCAATTTTTATGGGGTAAAGAATTTCAGTGGCAACTATTTCAAGATACACCGCTGAAGAAGTTACAAAACATCAGTGCCACAAGTTATCAAGATCAATTATTTATAGTCGCTGCAGATAAGAAACAACATTTATATTACCGCACTTTTAACAGTAAATATTGGTCACCGGAAGTAACGTTAGCAAAGGATTGTTCAGGGCAATTAGCTATCGCAGCTAATGATGAACAATTGGTACTGGTTTATTGCAACAAAGCTAACGAGCTGATGTTGAAAGAATATGACCAGAAGCATGGCTGGCAGGAATGTAAAGCACCTGACTGTGGCAAAGTAGTGCAAATCAGTTTGATAGCAATCCCAAATCAGCAGGGATTTTTGATG
>JABSOJ010000226.1 GCA_013216005.1 Alteromonadaceae bacterium
TAGTCACAGAGTCCTAGATATAAGGGTTGAGTTTAATTCCATTTGAAGGGACAACAATTATCTACAACAGAGCCAATCAAAAGCATTTACTTCAGCATCGTCTAAATGATGAAATTAATCGTGGTGGAACTAGCCTTAAAATAGATAAATGCAAAGGGGATGACATTCAATGTCCTCATTGTGATTGCGACCAAGTACAGCGATATGGCAGTGCTTCTGGGCTACAGCGATACAAGTGTAAGGCGTGCAGTAAAACATTCAATGCTCTCACCAAAACCCCACTAGCAAGATTAAGAAAAAGAAGCCTATGGGAAGGAAATCTAGAATGCTTGTTCGACGCACTACCATTGTGGCGAGTAGCTGAAAGACTTGGTGTGGCTGTTAGCACCGCATTTAGGTGGCGACATCGATTTTTAGCAGGGCCAACGAACGACAAAGCAAGCGAAGTGGCGGGGATTGTTGAGTGTGATGAAACTTTTTTTCTTGAATCATTCAAGGGAAATCAAACAATTAATGATAGGCCAGCTAGAAAGCGCGGTAGTATTGGGAATAAAAAACTTAAAGACGATCAAGTTCCTGTTCTAATCGTGCGTGACCGAAACGGAGGACTTACTGACTTTGTACTTGATGCTCCAAACAATAAAGAGATTCACGGGGCTTTAGAGCCAATTATCACAGATCAATCTATATTATGCACAGACGGCAGCCAGGTATATAAATCATTCGCCAAAGTTCATGGAATCAAGCATTACCGTAATATAACATCCCAAGGAACTCGCGTGATTAAGCGGGTTTACCACATTCAAAATGTGAACAATTATATGAGTCGATTAAAGACATGGATGGCAAGGTTTCACGGTGTGGGAACCGCTTATCTGCACCAATACTTAGGATGGATGCGAGCACTTGAACATGCTCCAGCATGCAGTGATTTTACGCTTGAAATGCTATTCAATTCCGCATTCAAGCATGAATACGTGCCAATAAGCAACAAGAAGAGCGAGGATGATGCTAGGCTGTCGAAAACTCGTGCTTTTGGGGATATTCAATTTACCAGTTTTTGACTTTACAAAGTATGATGTTTACTATTTATTGGATTTACGTAATTGTGCTGAAATTTAATATTTAGTGGCAAAATGCTATTTTCATTAATATTTTGTTACATCTAACGGGATAAATAGCATATTATTCCGTCAATTTAGGATCTAAATGTAACAACAATCAAAATTCCAACAATATTAAAAAAGCCAAAAATATAAACGGTAAATTGGTTGAAAATGGTCATATTTCGACAGCCTAGGATGATGCTGATTTAGAAGTGCCATTCTAAAGGGGTATGTGTCGGTTTTGTGCCATTAACAGACTGTCAGAGGGGTTTATAATGAAGCCTTTCCCATGATAGATAGATTAAAACCAATGATACTATAATTGGCCCTACAGCTATTGAAAATGTAGGAATACTAGGATTCATCCAGACAAAAAATATCATGGCAATCCATGCTGGAGTTAATAATGAAAAAATGATTTTTATTCGTCCATGACAATTAAATGCAGCAATGCGGTAAAGTAGTATTATACCAATAATACCTAACGCACCAGCTATAAGATAAATGAGAAGGAGAGGACTTCCATTAATAGCCAAATTAACGGCAGTTGGTATTCCTCCCATGCCGATACCCCATAAAAAAGTTGCAGGTAACATGCATAAAAGTATTGCTAACAGTATTAAAAATCTATCGATATTGATATGAGCAAATAACATTTTAAATTCTAGCCTACTTCTGTTCATCGTCTTAAGGTGAACTTAACCTTTTCAATAAATCAAGATCAAGTTGGTGCCATTAGTGGAAGTTGAGTTAATCCTCAATGATTGATTATTGAATACGGTTTACTTGTTTGATGAAAAATTCATTATCTAACATTAGTAATGATAAGTTCCATCTCTCATCGTTAACTTTGATTGATATTGTTGCGGCATTTGTATCAGAGTAATTCATATTTAATGAACGAACTGCTATAGGAACGCCTGTATTTATTGAATCTAAAAACTTATGACACTGCTCACAAAACCAAAATTCATAAAAAGGGATGTCCATTCTATCTCTAGCAAAAACACCATTTCTTTCTAAATCCGATGTAAGTTTTAATATTTGATTAAAAACCTCATCATTATTAAATACTTCTGATCCGTAAACCATTGGAACATATAGTCCGCTGTTATGATTTGGGCATATGCCGTTAACTGATGGTGCATATAAGGGATATTTTGATATAGGTTCTAACCTTTCCTCAATTAATTTGCAATTTTTCAAAGGCGTTAACTTTGGAGTAGTCAATCTAAAAGAGGTTATATGTTGCGGTAATTTGCAAGTCATTAACGATGTATATGGAGGCGATTCAGCAGAATTAAGGATAGGTTTATACGTACAAGGTTCAATTTTAATAATCGTTGTAGCTACTGAACCACAAGAAAGTAACAACAATAAACCAATGCTTAACGCTTTTGAGGTTATCTTCTTCATCTAAATCCTTTTTCAATTACTTTTGAGTGACTGCTGCTCGCTCTATGCCGACAGTGAACATTCTCACCTAGCAACAACCCTACTTAGATAATAATGATTGACATCTAAATGTAAATATATGGCTCTGTTGTAGATAATTGTTGTCCCTTCAAATGGAATTAAACTCAACCCTTATATCTAGGACTCTGTGACTAATTCTCGTTAAAAAACCAATTTATCGCATAACCCTTTAAAAATAGGGGATTCATCGAGGGACAACAGTATTATGGAACAGAGCCAAATATATATATATTTACATTTGTTTATCAGGCACTTAAGTCGGTGGTTTTTTTACTGTGATGAATACCACTAATTAACGCTAATATAGCCTTGTATATACAGTATAGACCAGTCCTGAACAAACTGCATAGGCATGTAAACATATGTCTTCCTTCTTATTTTTGTAAATGAATATCTTCAACTTAATAAACAATAACCTATATTTTCTCTTATTTAAAACAAAAGCAAACAAAAGCAAATAAAATAAAAGAAAATAAACTGTTGAAAATTTGACACTTTACTATTCAGCTTTAATTTCAGTAAAAAACCTTTCAAATTCAACTTTTCGTTATAAATACAGTTAAAAACAATCTAAAGAACATGATTAATTTTAGAAGTAAAAACAAATAGATAACTTTAAAAAAACATTAATCCCTCTTGATTGTACGCGTCAAAAAACTGATTGGCATAACATTTGCCATTTAATAAATACGATAAGTTTTACGATCAGATTAATGATGAAAATATTAAAATCACTAAGTTACTCAATTTTATGCTTAACACTATTTGCGTGCAGCAGTACGCCAAAATTTACAAAAATTGAAAAGTTTGACGTTCAAGAAACGTCTTACCGCTCTGACTATCAAAGAATGTTGTCATTAATTCATCGCCCTATGCCTGCAGATCAAGTTTTAATGCTGGCATTTGCTCAACAAAGAATGATTGAGACAAATTACCCTTATGTTAATGGTGTAGAAATCAGAGGAAGTAAAAACGAAGATCCTATGCTAGTGACACAAAATACTCTTTATTCCACGTTCATAGCAAACGACATTAACGCAATAAATATTAGCGGGCCAAGAAAAAGCCTTTAGCTAAATATTTAATTTTAAACGATAACTTTAAACGATAATTTAAACAAAACGGCTTAACTAAACTTTTTAACTAAACTTTTTAACTAAACTTTTTAACTAAACAATTTAACAAAATTGGTCAACCTTCCAGGAAAGTTTGTCAAAAACATCAAGCCACTGTTGATCGAATTTAGCTTCAATACTCAATTGTTGATTAGTGACCGGATGCTTAAACGTTAATTTTTTAGCAATTAACATCAAACGCTTAAAACCAAAATATTCCCCAAAAAATGGATTTTGCTTATTATCCCCGTAATTGATATCACCAATGATTGGATGACGTAAATGAGCTAAATGTCGACGTATTTGATGACGTCTGCCAGTAAAAGGCATTAGTTTAATCATTGAATAACGAACACTGTCATATTTTCCCAGAGGTATCGCCAAAGTTGCTGAGTCTATTGCCTGATAATGAGTTTTTGCCAGTTGCGCAGGTTTATCTCTGCTGACATTTTTATCCCCTAATTTATCCAACTTTTCCTTAAGTGCATAATCAACAATCCCCTCTCCAGATAAATGACCACGCACCAGTGCAAAATATGTTTTCTGAATTACCTTTTCAGTAAACTGCCGCCCCATTTCACGCGCAACGTCTTTATTTAATGCGAACAACAAAACCCCTGAGGTCGGCCGATCAAGTCGATGTACAGGATAAACATACTGCCCGACAAGATCTCTGACTAATTGCAAGGCAAAATATTTTTCATGCCGATCCATATAACTACGATGTACAAAAAGACCTGCAGGTTTATCTACCGCTACCAGGTATTCATCTTGATATAAAATGGTAAGTTCTGGCTTATCATCTTCTTCGTTTAGTTCATCTACTTCAAGTGGGGTTTCTGGCTCAAGTAAGTCTTTATTGCACATTGATGTTCTTCTTTTATTGTTTCTTCTGTGACATTTTACATCAGTTAAATTTTGGCATTCATTTACTTAAAGCTGTAATGATAAAAACAGGATAGCTAGTGTTCGTCCAGAAACAGGGTCGTAGCGAGGACGTTCCTATGGTGCAATATGAACACGACTATAGGTTGGGCGTTTATCATTCTAAATAACCTTATCTGGTGGTGTTTAGATTGTGCCAGTGGGACGTCCGCAGTAGACATTCGTTTCTGGACGCGCACTAGCTATATTGCAGAAATGAGCCATTATCAAACATTTAAATACTAACACCGTATTTAGCCAACAAAGTGAACACCCCTTGTTATTTTGAATCAGGTCCTTTGCCTTCTTTTATTAATTTCTCTGCGGCTGGAATAAGCTCTCCAATAATGAGCCTTGCTGCGAGCACTACACGCTTAATACCAAACTTAACTGATGTGTTTTCATCTATCCCCGTAATTCCGGTAAAAGTTACACCCCAGCCATGCTCTTCAGAATATACGTTGGTAGACATTGGAATGGGGTTTTTAAATTCAGCTGGTTTATTTTCCAAGATATTTCCTTTATTTTGTTATTACCTAATTTGTAGGATTAAAAGCTATGTCAAGTTACACTGAATTAACATGTGTGTGAGAATAGAGACTATTTAGCATCTGCGCAAGTTTAAATTGGACATAATAAAGTTGATAGTGGATTTTAGCTTGTTGAGTGAATTGTGTGTTTTTTTTAAGGCTCTGAGATATAGTGACTTTGACACTTTTCAATTTTAATTTAATCGTTTAACTCGTGAGGTCGAAAACTACACTTTGAGACATTAAAAAATAGGCTCGATGAAATTAAGATTGTTTTTTGTCTCGATAAGGCCGTTTTAAGCGGAAAATTGAAGTTAGCAAAAATGTGTGAGGTACTAACAACAGCCAACTATAATTTGGCCGACTTGAAACCCCTTTTTATGTTTATAGCTGCAGAAGTTGTACTTTCATTTTTACATACAAAACTCCAGACTTATTAAATTCCGCCCCCTGCGGTACCATATTAAATTTTCGATAAAAACCAATAGCGGTTGTACGGGCATCGCACCAAAAATATTCAATACCAACGCTCTTTAGCACATTGATAATATAGGTAATTAATGTTGTTCCGAGACCATCTCCTTGAAACTCAACTAAAGTTGCAAATTTTCTGAGTCTTGCCATATTATCTTCAATATAAACTGAAGCAACGCTCACCAACTTTTCTTCTATGTAAACGCCATAGTGGTTTGCTATTTCATCACCATCAACTTTACAAAACAATACAGCCTTATTCGGCCACAAAACTTCGTGCCTTACAGGAAGAGCTTCTTCCCATTCTATGGCTCGAATATCCATGCTTACCTTGAAAAACATAATGCCCAAATAGCAGGTAAATTGCAGTTGGCTAAACTGATAAAAAAATAGCCAACTGTAATTTATTTATGTTAATTGGTTTTATATGTCTAGCCTAACCGATTAAAGAGGCTTAACATTTGTTGCGCAAGGGCCTTTTTGACCTTCGCCTACAACATATTCAACCTTTTGACCTTCATCAAGTGACTTATAGCCGTCAACTTGAATTTCTGAGTGGTGAACAAACAAATCTTTACTACCGTCTTCAGGAGTAATAAAACCAAAACCTTTGTCTGCATTAAACCATTTTACTGTACCTGTACTCATATTCTTACTCTTTATTATTAGGTGAACTAAAAATGACCAATCTCGCTATCACCATTACGAAACTAGTTTAAAAACTTTACACATATCGCCCGCATAAAGTGCGAACAAATTGGACGCTTTTTTACGTCGTATACTTTTGCAAAAATCGGACTACCTGATGTAGTCAAATTTAATACGCTTGTTAGATTTCGGTTGCTTTTTTCAACAATCTCTATCTATTCCTCGTATAACTCTACACCATCAATGTAACCAGATTTAATCCTGACTATAAGCTTCGGGGATTACTAGTAACATTGCAAGTTTTTTACCGATAAAAGTTGCAAATACATAGTTTAAAACTTATGTTACCGATTTTAACCCGTTAACTCTGTATCGCTCAATTAAACTTGAATTTAAATATGGCACAATCCAAACCCCTTAAATGTCATATACACTTTACGGATTCATTCTAGAAACCTAACAGCTTATTAGAGCGCATTTCGGTTTAAAACCGTCGTCAATTTAACTGACAACCATTCATGCACCACATTTTTTTATAGGCACCAATCAAACCGGGTAACAGTTCATATTTGTGTATTGTCATGTTTAAGTTGATACAGTCTAGAGCCTGTAT
>JABSOJ010000227.1 GCA_013216005.1 Alteromonadaceae bacterium
CCAAAAGTCACCCCATTGTTTCAATTCAAAACGCACATCTTTAATGGTTCTCAAGATACAATTCCTCAACAGTGGAGAGGCTTAGTTTACAAACATTGGTAATTATCGAATAAACCGTAAAAAATTTAGGTTCATTCACAGAGGTTTCCCAACGTCGAATACTTCTAATGCTCACACCAAAAGCCTCTGCAACTTCATCCTGAGTCATTCCTCTAGCTTCCCTAGCAATTTTGATTAACTGACCACCACGGATCATTAAATACTTACCTTTGATTTTTTGACCCAATCAACACAAACTGTTTTAACAATTCCACCTAAATGCCAGGTAATGTTTAAGTGCTTATTTTCAGATGAGGAATATGGCAAAGTTGCCTTGATTTTCTTGGCACGATTATTTGCGCTGTCTTTTTCTCGTTGTTCATCGTAATGCATATTTACCCTTATTCCTCTTTAAAACCCTAAATAAAATATTCCACTTACGGATACATTAAAACGCCACGCTAAGCCGCATTCAAACTAACTTCATCATTACCACAGTCACCTGTCAGGGTTGAGCGGGGGTTGAGAATAAAGCAGTTTTCTTTTTGTTGTTCTAACCAATTACAATGACCTTTCAATGCTGCGAATCTCAAATCAAATGCCTTACCGGTATAAGCTCTGGTTGTTTTACCAAGCTCATGATTAAGCATACGCTCGGCAACTAAACCATCAACACCCTGCTCTTCCCAACAAATACGCGCACATTTTCGTAAATCATGTGAGCACCATTCACCACTACTGAAAGCATGCAAATCTTTTTGGACAATATTGTAATCAGCACTGTCTTTTTTATACGGATGAGGAAATAAAAACTGACCTTTATAATGAATAGATTTTTGATGCACTTTCCACTGTTTAAGCAATTGAACCATTTGAACCGGTAAATGAATAGTCATGGCTTTTTTAGTTTTTGTGTCTTGTTTAGGTATATCCCAAGCCGGATCGAACGTTAAATTAATATTTCGCCATTTCGCGGCTAAGGTTTCCCCTATCCGGGTGCCCAAGGTCAGCATCAACATACACACCACTTTTAAATACAATTGCTGCTCTGACATTTCATCAAGTAATGCCGGTACCATGCGTGGTTTTAACAATGACTCTTTCGCGTCTTCTGAAAAATCGCCAAAATCTGATATTTTCATGGTGGCCATGGGGTGGTTAGGCAACAAATCCAAATCATACGCATCGGTAAATGCCGCTTTTAACATATGGAATTTTTTAACGACTGAGCTTTTCGCTAATATTCTTTGTAATGGCCAGACAAACTTTTTATCCAGTATGTTTTTATCCAAATCAAGCAGGTTAACCGCGCCTAACCTTGGCATTAAATGACATTTAACTGAGCTCTTAATATCTTTTTTACGCTGAAAACTTAAATTGGCATTGTCGGCCATACGTTCGTTATACCAGGTGAGTAAATCACCAATGGTAATAAAACAATCTTTGGTTACTTTCGCTTCCTGGTTGTCTCTAATTTTGTTGATCAGCACGCTGAAACTATGGCGAATATCCCGCGTTTTAGTTTCTGGCCACTCGCCTACTTTTATCCATTTGTTACGATACAGAATGCGCCAAACACCAATACAACGATTTACTTTAAACCTTAATTGAAGCAGCGGATTTTGAGTATCACGCAACACCGTTATTGAGGGCCAAGTCATATGAGTAGATATGGCCCCATCTGTAATTTTAAGTTTAACCAGTGACATTAAACGTACCTACTTGCTAATTTATAAGAGCCGAAAATACTAATTTCAAAATACATTTCTAAATACATGCTGAGCCTCTTTTCAATTGTGCTCTTAACCCTGCCACATTGCTTTGTGACTTGATTAGACTTGTGGGTACATTAACTTTCGGGGGTAGTACTTTGGGAATTTCTGCCGTTAAATCTTCACCGTTCGTTACTCGTTTGGCAGTGATCGCATAACTTCGCTCAAACAGTTTTAAAACGTCACTTGCTTTCAGGTTGCTAAAAGACCAACGACCAACATCAATTGCAGCCAGATAAACAGCCGGATGACTCCAATTAGACTCACTTGCAAAACGAACTTTGTTACTTGCTTCGGCAAAGGCTTTGTCAGGCTCAGGCAAACCAAAATCGGCGAGTGTTGGTTTACACCAATCACAGAATTGACCAATGGATGGCAAGAAAGGTTTTCCCCATTGTCGAGCTTTAACAAATCCAATATCCAGTTGCGCCCTGGTGATAATACCTTGCTCAATAAATGCCTTGCTCCAGGACTTTTTAGCTTGCGTTACGGTTGCAGGAGTTGGAAAGGCGAATTTCCATGCAGGAAAAACCACTTGAAGCTCAGCAAAAACATCGTTCACAACTTGGGCGGCATGCCGGGATATATGCGTCACTTTTTTAGATTGTGGTTGTCTTACTGCACCTTCTGCCGCACCTTGCACTGAAAAATCAGTCGCTATTTCTGATACGCTTTTCATCATTCAGCTCCTGTAATTTCAAGGTTGTCAGCCCATGAGGTGTCGTTGCGAACATGATCCCACTCGTCGATACTTTGAATTTTTGATTGTGGCACCGGCGTTAACCAAATGCGCTCTCGAATGAATTTTGTGATCCCGAAAACATATTGCCCACCGGCAAGCATTTCCCAATCAGGATCAGACTGTGCGGCCTGAGTTAACCAACTAGTCGCTAATTCGGCATCGTGTTCGGTAAGGTTTTCAGAATTCCAAACTTTCCACGCCTGAGCATTGGTGCCGCCCTTTCGATGCGACGGGTAACTATCAAAAAATATTTTAAAGGATTGAGGTTTTAATTTTCGTTTCGAGGCTGGTTGTTCAGATGAAGATTGTTCCGAGGCAAACAAGTCCGAAGCAGAATGATCCGAGGCAGACAATTCCGAGGCAGAGTTAAGAACAATATTATTTGTATTGTCTTTTGTAATAGTGTCTTGTTTATTGTATGCCCGTGAACAGGGTTTTGTAATACCCTGTTTAGGGTTTTCTTTTCCCTGAATAGGGTTTTTAAAACCCCTGTTTAGGGTATTTCCATTTTTAGATAACCATTGTGAAACAATTGGATTAACACCAATTTTACGGCCATCTTTTAATAATATATTTCGTTTAATTAACGACTGTTTAACTTCAGAGATGTGATTCAGCTTTATCTCGGTTAATTCAGATAACTGCTCATTACAAACCCAGTCTACCGCTTTATTAAAGCCATACGTTTTTAACATAACAGCGTGTAGCAACCTACTCTCTCGATCACATAATTTAGTTCTGCATAATGCCAACGCTAGCTCATTGGCTAGTCGGTAATACCCATTATCCAGATCTGCCTTCACGATCTCATGCCCTTCTTCCTGTTTATTCGCAGGAAAGTTGATTATTTTTGCAGTATTTGACATACTTAGCTCCGTTGTGAATTAACCGCATACAATGTCTTGCCGGACTGATGCGGTTTTTTTATACCTGTAAGAAAAAGGGGTACGTTCCCTTTTTTCTTACCCTTACTCACTCTATGTGTTCTTATTTAGGTAAATACTAAACGTAATATTAACCTCATAACGTGTTTTCCCCTCCCTGATGATATTTCAAATTTTTTGTATATATTGATTCATTACATTATTTTTTAAACGAAACATAAGAGTTTACAATTGATAAGTTCTTTAAATAAAAAGGAAATATTATATTTATTGATGATGACAATAAATGAGGTAACAAACTGCCTGTAACAGCATTTAAGCAAGTTATTAAACTGTTAATAACTATCACGGAAATAAATCCAACAAAAACAAAAGCATTCTTGATACCTTTATATTGGTCACTGTGTTGCTTTTTATTAAATACAGATAACATTATCTCTCTCAATAATCCGACGAGATCTAGTTCCATACAGAAACTTTACACAAGTAAATTAAGCTCTGTTTTACCTGCCAATATTTAAGTGATTTATTAAAAAACATTAAGCTGCCTCATTCTTGGGATAAATATCGGGACGAAGCTCATGTCTGGAAACTCCCGACACTTTTTCAATTGCTATAACGTACTCAGCATTAATAGCGTTTGCTTGATACAACCACCACCAAACATTTTGCTGAGTAGTATTTATTGCAGCCGCAAGCTTGGTTTGAGATCCTAATTTTTTAACTGCTTTCATAAGTATTTGATTTTTTAAAACAGGTCTTGTCATCAACAGAACTCAATTTTATTAATTATAAAACAAGATTACTCGTATAGTGGTATTTTGTCAAACCAATGTATGGTTTACTGGTTTTTTGCAATATCAGAATATATGTTTGTAAATTTGTAAGCTTCTTTGTAATATGAATAAACTAATTTAATAAACTTAGCGTGCCTTATGTCGCAAACAATTAAAGAAAATCGTGGTGATAGGGTTTTAAAAGCAAGAAAAGCGACAAAAGGAATGACTCAAGGACGTCTAGCTAAGTTAGTGGGACTAAGCCAACAAACAATTGTCCAAATTGAAAAACATAACTCAACGTCTTCTAAAATGTATAAGATTGCGGAAGTATTGCAGGTAAGCATTAATTACCTAGAAACTGGTGAAATTGAAGTGACTGAGCCTAACTTATCACTTATTCAGAATGATCTAGACACGTTCACTATAGAAGAAATACAAAACGTAGTTGCTGAAGCCTTTGACTCTACGTTAATATCAACTCGTAAATCATTGCAAAAACGTGGAAAATTTGAAAATGGCATAATTGACGCAGTTAAAAATAAGCAAACCATAGTAAATATTCTTATTACGGCTATGACCCATAAATTAACTGGTCATTATATGGAATCAAACATACTAAAAGATCAACAAGATAAAATCAGCTCTTAATTTTATTATCACAATAGGCATCTATAATTAAGCCTACTGCTCGTGCCCTAAAAACAAAATCCTTAGTTCTTTCAGTTAATAAAAGTTCTCCTTTTTCAATAACTTTATTATCGACCCCTAATAAATACAACCTATCAAGTTCAATTCTTTCTCCATGTAACCTAATTCCTTCACGCATCAGACTTTCAATAATGGATGTATTTAATGAAATTATATTTCCATCAAAATCCAATGACTTATTTTCTCTTCGATTATTTATCTCTTCGTTACTATTTTTTCGTATAAGAAAAACAAAATACCAAGGAACTGCTAAAAACAAAACGGCCACTACAATTGCGAATACATAAGTTATATTCAATTTACTTTACCTTATAAACAAGTGCTGAAACTCTAAACTTTATAGCGCTTAATAACGCAAAAAAAACTACTAGAACTGTAATACCAGTCAAAAACAAATTAATCACCATGATCCCGTTTGAATAAAGACTGGAAATTGATATCCCTAATATTTCTAGACTATTCAATTCATTACTACTTACATTGAATAAAATTCTAGGAACATATTCAATCATTTGTACTGTAACCAACATAGCACTTGAAAGTATGACTGTATGTGAAACCTTTCCGAGTTGCTGACCATAATAAATGTGAAGCTTATAGATACTGAACATAGTGATAATATTGATACTAGCAAGTGAGACGTACCACAAATGCCTCATAAACTGGACATTAATAACTTCAAAATTATCAATCATCAAACCAGACGTAACAGAAGAAATACAGTTTGCTAATGTCAGACACAATATAGTAATAAAAGGGCTACTTTTTCTGTCACCAACAATAACTGCAATCAAAAAAGTCCCAAGGTTGATATAAACCACAAATACTGCAATATCAGTTGTGACTCCAATCACTGCATTAGTTACTTCATTCATATAAAATACTTTTTAGCTTTATTTTTTATGGTGGTCTATTACCGCCGCCGTTAGCACCACCGCCGATAGTCACACCGCCGCCATTAGCACCACCACTCCCGTTAGTGCCACCACTAGGGCCATCAGTGAACTCTAAAGATAGTGCCAGTCCTATTTTACTTATACTCACTGTGACATCGTTATTGGGAACAATATTATTAATGATTGCCTCTTCCTTATTGTTTTTACCTGTTAATATAGGTTCCGTCTTATTTGATGCACTTAAGTTCATTAAGTTTCCGCTTGTTGTTGTTGTGTTTAAATTCACATTTACATTCAAAACAAACCTCCTGATATTAAATTAAGTAATGAATACCCCACTCCAAAGTTTTCGCTTTGGCTCTATCCCAAGCAATATCTGTATCAATAATATTTAAACCACCCCACCTATTGAGTACAAGAAACCACTCTTTATTTTTAAGCCCAAGTAAAGATAGTCAATTACTTAGAATATTGACAATAATTATCTAAAACAAAGCCTAAAAAGTGGAGTTCTATATTATTAAGTCTCTATAACCTGATATTTATATTTAATTTTTTTCAACAAACAGCAGCCCTTACCTCAAAAATACCAGTAAACCTTAGTTTTTTGTTTGACAATTTACCGGTATTCTTGTAATTTTAATTCAGATACAATTTATTTCTGTTATTGGAACGCATAATGAATACCAACGAAATTAGGAACGACATTGCAAAAGAAGCTTTAAAAATTCTTCTACCTGAAATTACAAACCTAATAAAACCAAAGGATATTAGTTATGAATCAATAGTAAAAGATTCAGTTCTTATCGCTGATCTTTTTATGAAAGAATTAGAAAACGATTAATCAATCATATAGAAAATTCAATAGCAGATAACACAAACAACCAAGCAGTAACTTAAAAAACCATTAGATAATAATTAATAGAAGGTAAGTTAACATGTTAGTAGAAATTAATAATGTTCGCTTTGATGATGAACACCCAAAATGTTTTATTAATTTTAGTCAAGCAGAAGG
>JABSOJ010000021.1 GCA_013216005.1 Alteromonadaceae bacterium
CGAGAATGTTGTATGCCTGTTTGTCAGAGAAAACCGGCGATCCACGCAGATGAGGGAAATTACGCTGAATAATTACAAATCCGCTTAACTACATGTTATTAAAGTTATTTTTAATTATTTGTTTTTTATAAAATTGTACGGAATGTAGGTTAAGATGGTTAGTTGAGGTTTTTATTCAGGACTGGAAAGCGCACGGGGGTTGGAACCAGTTGAGCAAACATCAAGGCGAAAATGGGTCAACACGAGGTGTGATTCTAAGTCTTCTGTGCGATCATCTGCTGTTACAACACCCTGAGCAGTTAGCCCGGCTTAAAAACAAGCAGCCCGGGTTGCCCGCTGGTTGTCTAACAGAACGACTGAAAGTAGAAGCACTGATAGAAACCATTAATGATGTGGTTTCAGCAAATGATCCGTATGCCTCCTTTGATGCGTTAAAAATAGGGCTTGAAGATTGCCTGCCAAGTCGAGACTCGAAAAAACACATGGTAGGACGGTCGCTTGGTCGACAAACCGTGACTAATTCACTTATCCCCAGAGCTCAAGCGGCCTAACGCATAATAATCATAGGCTATAAACGGGAATGACTATTTTAAATATAAAAATCGTGCCAATGATGACCTTAAAAAACTGCGGAATCGAGTTTTAGATCTTTTTTACTTCCTTTTACAGCAGCCTGATCAGCTAAGGCTGATTTAGTTATTACTAAGGAAAAAATAATAAACAGTAATGTTTTTAATCGTAGAGTCATAAACTTATCCTTTGTTTATTAATTGGTAGATTCGTCATACTGGTTGTTATTTAATCAGATTCAACCGTGAAATAGAATCACTCCAATAATCTTAAATGTCATAAAATGTGTAAAGAATTACTGGGCGACTATATTTTTTGGGGGGAGGGGGGTACATTGTTAATACGTTTTATTTCAGATGTTCTGGTGCCTATTTTGTTGAAAATTTAAATGGGTTCTAAAAATAACAATCAACTATTAACTATCCACAAGACATACTTCCCGATAAACTATCGTTTTTTCTGTTAGTTAAATTTTTTAATGAATAATTCATTTTCCAACACAACAACCTTTGTTTTAGATAAAGCCTATTTTCAGGAATGTTACTCAGAGTCGGTTAAAATTGAACAGTCTTTCAAAATTTATGTGAAAGCTTGTGTGTTATCTGTTTTTGGTTTGTTGATCTTACTTTTTAGTGATGTTAGTGCTTACATTGGCTGGTTTATTGTTGTGTTAGGCTTTTTAGATGCGGTTAGTGTTTATTATCAAAAACCTTGGTGGGTGTTAAGGCAAATGCTTAGTAAGGCTTCAAATAGTGAAGTTACTCTGTTGATTAATGAGCAGGGGATAGCAACAACCTCTTTTTATTCAGACAATAAAATTTTATGGGCAGATATCAGTAAAATGGAGCAAACCCCATTAGGTTTTTTGATCGTTCATTCTGGAGGTCGCAGTTATGTTTCTGCTACTGGGTTATCAACAGAAACGCAAGGTTTTATCCTGTTACATGTTCCTGACTGTGATGTTCCACCCGAAGAAGCTAAAAAAGATACTTGAACCTGAAACGGCCAGATGATCTCAATATTTAAATAAAGGTTATTTATAACGTTTAAACCTCACTTAAATGAGAGTCGTTCTCAAAAACCTTGACAGTTTTATTGTTCTTCTTTACGCTTGATTAAGTTGCATTAGTTTCTTTTATTTTAAATGTTTATACGCAGGTTTTTATGTTGAAAAAATTAATATTTACACCAATATTATTCACTATGGTCCTAGTTACTGCTCTTTCTACCAGTTTAATGGTTAACGCTAATGACGAAGTGAATGTTTACTCATACCGTCAACCTTTTCTGGTTAAACCTCTTTTTGAAAAGTTCACAGAACAAAGTGGAATTAAAGTAAATGTAGTGTTTGCTAAAAAAGGAATGGCTGAGCGTTTAGCTCGCGAAGGAAAACATAGTCCTGCCGATATATTATTAACGACGGATATTAGTCGTTTAATTGAATTACAGGATAAAAAGTTACTGCAAGTAGTAGATTCGACAAATATTTTTACCGCCATTCCCCGTCAGTATCGTGCTGAAGATAATACCTGGTTTGCTTTAACGACAAGAGTTAGAAATATTTATTCGGCTAAACGCCTGGGTAAAATTGAATTAAATTATGAAGATCTGGCAGATGAGAAGTACAAAGGTAGAATTTGTACTCGCAGCGGTAAGCATCCTTATAATGTTGCCTTAGTTGCATCAATGATTGCTGAACACGGTGAAGCTAAAACCCTAACGTGGTTGGAAAAGGTGCAATCTAATCTGGCGCGTAAACCCCAGGGAAGTGATCGTGCGCAAGTGCAGGCGATTCATCAAAAATTGTGTGATATCTCTTTAGGCAACAGTTATTACTTTGGTAAAATGCTAAAAGATGTCAATCAAAAACAATGGGCTGATGGGGTTTATATTAATTTCCCTAATCAGGCTAATCGTGGAGCTCATGTAAATATTTCAGGTATGGCGATGGCAAAATATGCGCCTAATGCAAAAAATGCAAAAGCTTTGATGGAGTTTTTAGTTTCTAAACCTGCTCAGTCAATGTACGCCGAAACTAATATGGAATATCCGGTACGTGTTGATGTTAAACCATCCGCTCTGGTAGCATCTTGGGGGGCATTCAACGCTGATGTTTTACCGCTTGAAACCATTGCTGAACATCGTAAATTAGCCTTGAAATTATTGGATAAATCAAAGTTTGATCTTTAATACCGTTATCTCTGTTAGAGATAATGTAGAGATCATCCAAAACATGCTTACGCCTTTAAAGAAAGATTTTTATTTGTGATCGCTTACCGAAAAAATAATGTATGGCAATCTTTTAGTTGGATAATAGCATTGGTGCTTATGGCACCAGTGTTGGTTATGTTATTTGGCGGCATTAGTGCGTCTACTGAATTATTTACTCACCTTTGGCAAACCGTTTTACCTGATTATATCGCGAACACTTTATTACTTGGTGTTTTGGTTGTTCTTTTATCATTAATTTTCGGTGTTACAGCTGCCGCAATTATTTTTCATACTAATGTTATTGGTAAAAATAGTCTTCGCTGGTTATTAATGTTGCCTTTAGCAATGCCCGCTTACCTTGTTGCTTACCTTTATACTGATTTGTTTGACTACGCAGGCCCGATACAACGAGCACTTCGGGAATGGTTTTCGTGGCAGTCTCCAGCTGATTATTGGTTTTTTGATATTCGAACCTTGCCTGGGGCGGCATTGATCTTGTCTTTGGTGTTATTTCCCTATGTTTATATGTTAGCCCGCACAGCATTTGAACAGCAAGATCAGACTTTATTAAAAGCCAGCCGTACCTTGGGACTTTCTGCACAGCAAAGTTTTTTTAAAATTGCACTCCCTCTAGCACGTCCTGCAATTGCGGTTGCGGCATCACTTGTTTTGATGGAAACGCTTGCTGATTTTGCTACCGTACAATACTTTTCTGTGAATACACTGACAACAGCAATTTATGATACCTGGTTAGGTTACGGCGATCTGGCGGCGGCGAATGCTCTGGCTAGTGTTCTAATGCTTTTTATCTTATTTGCCGTTATTGCGGAACAAAAGGCCCGAGCAGGACAAAGGCATCAGTCGCATAGCCCTGATAAAAATCATGAAGTTGCATTATTAAATACGGTACAACAGGTTTTCGCGTGTGGTTTTTGTTGGTTATTGGCAATAGGTGGTTTTATTTTACCCTTTAGCTTATTAATTATAATGGCACTTGAGTATAGTGACGTTGAGCAATTAATCGCATTATTGCCTACAGGGAAAAATAGTCTGGAAGTGGCTTTTTATGCTGCGACTATCACGTCGTTTATTGCTCTGGTACTTGGTTTATACCGACGAATGTGTCGTGACCGTTGGCGAACATTACCCCAACAAATTTCTGGTTTTGGTTACGCTATACCTGGTACAGTTTTAGCGATGGCAATGCTAGCTACTTTTGGGCCGCTTGATCACTGGATTAATAATTTGGCTGAAATTGCAGGAATGCAAGAACCCGGTTTGATATTGTCTGGTTCAATTTTTGGAATTATTTTTGCTTTTGTTGTGCGTTTTGCTGCAATTGCTAATGGCACTATTGAAAGTGGCATTAATCAAATTCCGCATTCCGTAGATTTTGCTCCCCCGAGTTTAGGTGCTGGTTTGGCTAAAACTTTACACAAAGTGCATATCCCTTTGTTAAAGCCGTCAATTTTAGTCGCATGGTTATTGGTTTTTGTTGAAGCGATGAAAGAGCTACCGGCGGTTTTATTATTAAGACCATTTAATTTTGAAACCTTAAGTACACAGATTTACCAGTTGATTTCTGATGAAATGCTGGAGCAAGGTGCGTTAGGAGCAATATTAATTGTTCTTTTTGGTTTGTTACCGATAATCTTTTTAAATAAAAATAACGAAAAAAAGAATAATAAAAATATTGAGGAAAATACGTGAGTGATTTGTTGGAAATTCATCAGTTATCTGTGAAGTTACAAAATAAAGTTATTTTGTCTGATGTTGAACTTTCATTACAAGCGGGTGATATTTTAGGTCTTGTTGGTCCTAGTGGTTGTGGTAAAACTACATTGCTTAATGTTATTGCTGGTTTTATTGAACCATGCTCTGGTCAGTTAACTATTGGCAAAGAGATAAAAGTTTCAGCCGATAATATGATCGCGCCTGAGCATCGAAATATCGGGATGATTTTTCAGGGTTATGCGTTATTTCCACACTTAACGGTTGAAGCTAACATTCGTTTCGGAATAGATAAACTATCAAAGCAGGAACAAGCAAAACGAATTGATCCTTTGTTAGATCTATTGAAATTAGGTGAATTAACTCAGCGTTATCCACATGAATTATCTGGTGGACAGCAGCAGAGAGTTGCAATTGCCCGTGCATTAGCTCCACAACCTAAATTATTATTACTTGATGAACCTTTTTCAAATATAGATGCTCGTTTACGTAATGAATTGATGATCGAGATCCGTCAACTGCTGAAACATTTAAACATGACGGCTATTTTTGTTACCCATAATAAAGACGAGGTTTTTACGTTTGCTGACAAAATTGCAGTAATGCATCAGGGAAATATATTGCAAACAGGGTTGCCGTCTGCCGTCTGCAAACAACCTGGTAGTTGGCAGGTTGCAGACTTTTTACAGTTGGGCAGTTGGTTACCTGTAGTTGTACAAGTTTTAGAGCAAAGCAATAGTCTGATTTCTGCTATTGGCGATTTTGTGCTGGAAAAAACACCTTTGAAAAACGATCCTATAGCAGAAGTTCATAGCGATAGTATTGAAATTGAGGAGTTTATTGCCGGCTCAAATCAGAATGAATCACTGCAATTATTAATAAAGCCACAATTTATTGAATTATGTAAATCAGATGCCCCTGCAAATGTTCAAGTTGAGCATATTTCTATAACTGAACAAGGCTATCATTATTTATTGAGTAGTTTATCCAGAGATAATTGTTTGAAGTTTGACCAGTTAAGTTTTTATACCGATGTTTTATTAACCATTGGGCAACAAATTAAAATAGCCATTAAATCTCATGATTTTGTTGTTTTCAGTAATATTAATCCCTAGTCAGAAATATCCATAAATTGGGAAAGAATGCCTTTTCCTTGTCCGTCTTAGCCCGAAATAGTTAAAAAAGAATATTTTCAGTCTCTTTTTTGGGTAAAGGATCCACAAAACACCACTATTTGATTAATTTCCTTTTAAGCCTTAATTTTATTGGTATCCACAGAGATCATTTTCATAAACTTTGCTTGACAGAAGTTGGTTTTAGTCACTAAACTGTATTATTGTGGATGAAAGTGGGAAATAGTGGATCATTTGTGATCTGACTCCCCTCTTAATAAAAAAAAGGGTTATGTTTAGAGGCACCAGCGCTATTACGCTCGACAATAAAAACAGAATCACGATGCCAACTAGGTATCGGGAGGAGATTATTGCCGACAGCCAAGGGAAAATGGTATGTACCATAGATCTCCAATACCCCTGTTTGTTACTTTATCCTTTGCCTGAATGGGAAGAAATAGAACTGAAATTATGTGAACTTTCCAGTATGAATCGAGCTGAACGTTTGGCTCAACAAAAATTATTAGGCAATGCATCTGACTGTGAATTAGACAAAAATGGCCGGTTATTAATTAGTGGTCCATTACGTCAACATGCTGGTTTAGAAAAGAATATTATATTGGTTGGACAGCTACGAAAATTTGAAATTTGGAATGAAACAGCTTGGCAAACACAGATGAATGTAGATATTAGTAATATTTCGCCAAGTGAAATTGAATTACCTGAACGTTTACTTGATCTGCAGCTTTAAACTGCAACCATAACAATACAAATAGATATTATGCCAACAGATAACTTGCACATTTCAGTGTTGCTCGATGAAGCAATAACCGCTCTAGCCATCAATCCTGATGGTTGCTACGTCGACTGTACTTTTGGTCGGGGTGGTCATTCAGGATTAATCCTATCTAATCTCTCTGAAAAAGGGCGTTTGATCGCGATTGATCGTGATCCAACGGCCATCGTTGCTGCTGAAAAATTTAGTGATGATCCCCGTTTTTTGATCGAACATCAAGGTTTTGCTGATTTACAGGAAATTGCTGACAAACATCAGCTAAATGGCAAAATTGATGGTGTATTGCTTGATTTAGGCGTGTCTTCACCTCAGCTTGATGAAGCGGAGCGTGGTTTCAGTTTTATGAAAGATGGTCCGCTGGACATGCGAATGGATCCGTCGCGCGGACAAACGGCAGCCCAGTGGTTGGCGGTTGCAGATGTAGAAGATATCACCTGGGTATTGCGAACTTTTGGTGAAGAAAAACATGCCTGGCGTATTGCTAATGCAATTGTTGATAGCCGCGATGAATTTCCTTTAACCCGTACCAGTGAATTAGCTAAGTTAATTAAAACAACAGCTCCGCAACGTGAAATAAAAAAACATCCTGCGACCCGTAGTTTTCAAGCTATCCGAATTTACATCAACAGTGAACTTGAACAAATTGAAAAAGTGTTAGCTGCATCTTTATCTGTACTCGCACAAGATGGGCGATTAGTAGTGATCAGTTTCCATTCGTTGGAAGATCGTTTAGTTAAACAATTTATGAAAAAAAATTCACAAGGTAAGAAGGTACCCCGGGGCTTACCGATCAGTGAAGAGGAATTAAATAAAGGGATCAAGTTGAAATTAATTGGTCGTAAATTAAAGCCAAGCCTACAAGAAGTGAGCGACAACGTAAGATCACGTAGTTCGGTATTGCGAGTGGCACAGCGTTTGGCTGATTAACTTAATCGGATCGAACTTATGACAGGGACTGATACACAACATGGCTGCGCCTAAAGTTGTACTCGCATTTGATATTTGGCGCGATATTCAGCGACATCTGCTGAGTTATACCTTAATGGTCTTAGTCGTCATTTCGGCTTTTGCGGTGATTTATTATACCCATATAAATCGGCAAACCACGAGTGATCGGGAATTATTACTAACCGAGCGTGATGAGTTGGATATTGAGTGGCGTAATTTACTGTTGGAACAAAATAGTTTGGCAGAGCACAGCACAATTGAAACTCAAGCGATTAAATTATTAGATATGCATAGACCTAATGCCAACACAGAAATAATTATTAGGTTGCCTTAAATAACATCAAATATTTTACATAAAAATGATTAGAAGTTTGATTAAAAAGATAAACACAAAAGTGAAGCTGACAAATAAAAATTGCCATCACAAGTGATAATAAATAAGTATGACAAGAACCGTGAAAAAACATTCAGATAAATATAAGCCGACGATAGTTGCATGGCGTTTTAACGTTGTGCTGGCTATTGTTGTGCTAATTTATAGCGGTTTAATGGCCCGTACGGCTTACATTCAAGTTTTTGAACCTGACATGCTAAAAATACAGGGCGATAAACGTTCATTACGAACGCTGGCTAATACTGTGCAGCGTGGATCTATTGTTGATAGAAACGGTAATGAGTTAGCGATAAGTGTACCAGTAGAAACTGTGTGGGCCGATCCTAAAATTGTGATGGATAGCAAAGCATTGTTGATGAGTAAACATTGGCAAGCCTTAGCGGATGTTTTAGGACGGGATGTAAATAAACTTACCAGTCGTATTATTCACAATCCAGCTAAACGTTTTGTTTATGTTGAAAGACAAGTTTCTCCTGTCGTTGCGAATTATATTAAAGCGTTAAAAATTCCAGGTATTCATTTACGCAAAGAATCTAAACGTTTTTATCCTACAGGTGAAATTAGTGCCCATGTTGTTGGATTCACTAATCTTGATGACAAAGGCATTGAAGGCGTTGAAAGAGTTTACGACCAACTTCTCATGGGTAATGATGGTAAAACGCAATTCAGAAAAGATGCCAAGGGCCGTAAAATTGAAATATTAGTCGTTGAAGCTCCTAAAAAAGCACAGGATTTAGTCCTGAGTATTGATCAGCGTATTCAAGCAATAGCTTATCGTGAACTTAAAGGTGCCGTTGAAGCTTTTAAAGCTACGTCTGGATCTGTTGTAGTCGTTGATGTCCATACAGGCGAAATATTAGCATTAGTTAATAGTCCTTCCTACAATCCTAATAATAGACGCAATACCGCTATTCATCGCTTCAGGAACCGTGCAATTACTGATTTTTACGAGCCGGGCTCAACGATGAAACCGTTGGCTGTTTTGAGTGCTTTAGAATTTGGCTCGGTTGATTTAGACACTATTATTGATACGCTACCCTTTAGAATTGGCGGTCGTAGATTCGCTGATCCCAGATATTATGGTAAGTTAAGTTTAGCGGGAATTTTAGCTCATTCTTCAAATGTGGGTGCTTCAAAGCTGGCATTATCATTACCAAAGGAATTTTATCTTGATAAGTTTTTTGATGCCGGTTTTGGAGAAGATACAGGGACTGGTTTAATTGGTGAAAGTTCAGGCATTATGCATGACCGTCAACGCTGGTCAAAAGTTGAGTTAGCGACTTTGTCTTATGGAATGGGACTTGCGGCCACACCAATACAGTTAGCACGATTTTATTCAACGCTGGCTAATGGCGGTATTAAACGACCATTAAGTATTTTAAAGCTTAATGCTGAAGATATTAAAAATATAGAATCAACACGTATTTTTTCACAAAAGAATAGCAATGCAGTTGTAGCAATGCTTGAACAGGTAGTGAATGATTTAGCACCAAAAGCAAAAGTGTCAGGCTATAGAGTCGGTGGAAAGACAGGTACTGCATTTAAGGCAATTGCCGGAGGTTATGGTAACGATTATGTTGGCTTGTTTGCTGGTATTGCTCCTATTTCAAAACCTGCATTAGCCGTTGTAGTGGTAATTAATGAACCCGGTGGTGATTTGTATCATGGTGGAGATATAGCTGCGCCAGTTTTCTCAAGAGTGATGAAAAGTGCATTGCAAGTCCTAAATGTTATTCCTGATGCGCAAAAGGTAGTTCTAAACCGTCGGGCTTCTATTAAAGTTAATAAATTGGTTACTTCCAACAATGTGGAGCATGATGATGTCTAATGTTTCCTGCTCTGGCGTAAATCATTATTCTATTGCTGATACTTTATCGTTGTTTGATGTTTTTATTGATAAAATTGATAGTATTAATTTAGTTAATGACAGTCGTGATATTCAAGCGGGTGATGTTTTTTGTGCAACGGTTGGCCGTGAGCAAGATGGTCGCCAGTATATTGATCAGGCAATCAAAAATGGAGCAGTTTTAGTGTTGGCGCAGTGTCAGCATACACAACAGCATGGTAATATTATTACTAAACATTTTGCCAAACCAAATGGTCCCCTGACCCAAGTAAATCAAGTAAATAAAGAAAATTTAGTAAATCAAGTAAACGGCATAAATCAGGAAAAATCGAATTCTGCTCATATCAGTATTCAAGTTGTACAGTTCTTTAACTTAAATCAACATTTATTTGAATTGGCAAAAGCCTACTATCAAAGCCCGCAAACTAAAATGACGATGATTGGTATCACTGGTACTAACGGTAAAACCAGTACCAGTCAAATTATTGCTAAGTTGTTTGAAGCTTGTCAACAAACTTGTGCCGTTATAGGTACTATTGGTTCTGGACGATTATCTTCATTAAAGGCATTGAATAATACTACTCCCGGTGCGACTCAGTTGCATCAGTTGTTGGCTGAGTTTTCGGCTGAAAATATTGCTCAAGTGGCAATGGAAGTATCTTCGCATGCTCTGGAACAAGGCAGAGTAACAGCCGGGTTATTTGATCTTGCCGTGTTTACTAATTTAAGCCGGGATCATCTAGATTATCATCAAACCATGGAAAATTATGCCGACGCTAAAGGGATGATTTTTAGACAAGCAGACGAGCACGATACCGAACTAAACCCTGAAGCCAGTAAAAAGCAAATTGCAATTTTAAATGGTGACGATGAACAGGTGACTAAATGGCTTACTGATTGGCCAGCCGATTGGTTAGATAGCAAAAACATAATTGTTTATGGTCGTTCAAAAGCAATTACTCAGTATCCGCATTATCTTTACGCTTCGGATATTAAATCTTCAGCGCGTGGTGTAAGTTTTTACCTGCAAAGTCATATAGGTAACATTAAAGTTGAAAGCCCGTTAATGGGGGATTTTAATGTAGATAATTTATTGGCGGCTATGTCTGTGCTTATTGCGGAACAATATTCATTAAAGGTTATTGTTGAAGCCAGTAAAAATATCACGCCGATTATTGGTCGGATGGAATCCTTTTCAGCAACTTATTCAACAACTTGTTCAACAGAAAGCTCTTTTGAGAATAGTGCGATTGCCATCGTTGATTATGCCCATACACCGGATGCGCTGGAAAATGCATTAAAAGCGTGTCGGTTACATTGTGAAGGTCAACTTTGGTTGGTATTTGGTTGTGGTGGAGACCGTGATTCGGGTAAACGGAGTATGATGGGAAGCATAGCCGAGAAGCGTGCGGACCATGTCATTATTACCAATGATAACCCGCGCAGTGAAATTCCGGAATTAATTGCCAATGACATTCTTTCAGGATTTGAATGTCCAGAAAAGGTAGCTGTGATGTTGAATCGTGAGCAAGCAGTGATTTCAACATTGTCGCATGCAAAAGCCGGAGATATTGTTTTGTTGGCAGGAAAAGGCCATGAAAAGTTTATTCTTATGGCTAATGAAAAAATTGCTTATAACGAACGAGAATTAGTGCGTAATTTCTATTTAAAAAAGGCCCTATCATGATCCCATTACATTTATCTGATATAGCCAATGCAGTTAATGGCAAAATTATAAATGAGCAGCATATTGCACAAGGACACACCATAAACCAAGTTATAACTGATAGCAGAGCTTTGGTTGCAGGTGATTTATTTATCGCACTCAAAGGTCCAACTTTTGATGGCCATCGATTTAGTGAAAAGGTGGTTGAATTAGGTTGCAGCGCGTTAATTGTTGATCATCCGCAAAATGTCAGTGTTCCACAAATTATTGTTAAAGATACCCATCGTGCTTTGGGACAATTATCGTCTTATGTCAAACAGCAGGTGGCTCCGAAAACAGTGGCTATTACCGGTAGTAGCGGTAAAACCACTGTGAAAGAAATGGTGGCGTCAATATTGATGCGTTTAGGTAATGTATTGGCAACTCAGGGTAATTTCAATAACGATATTGGTGTGCCGTTAACGCTTTTGAGATTAGAGCACAATCATGATTTTGCTGTAGTGGAATTAGGCGCAAATCATATCGGTGAAATTGCCTATACCGTTGACTTAGTACAACCAGATGTGGCCATTATCAATAATGTGGCTGCGGCTCATCTGGAAGGTTTTGGTGATTTATGTGGGGTTGCCCGCGCCAAAGGTGAAATATTTGAAGGGTTAGTAGCAAATGGTGTCGCTATTTACAATCAAGACTGTAAATACGCCAATAAATGGCAATGGCGATTTACGGATAAAACCGTACGTCGTTTTTCTTGTACAAATACTGAACAATCAGACTGTTTTAGCTCAGATGTTGTTTTGGATGAAAATGGCTGCGCCAGTTTTAAATTGAATACTCATGTCGGTAATACCTTTATTGAACTGACAGTTCCGGGTCAACACAATGTTTGTAATGCGGTTGCTGCGGCAATTATTGCGATTGAATTTGGTGCTAGTCTTGACGATATTCGTTTAGGTTTGGCAGAAATGATGCCGGTAAAAGGGCGGATGAATCTTCATCACCTGAGTGATAATTTTAAAGTTATTGATGATACTTATAATGCCAATGTTGAATCAATTAAAGCAGCCATAGATTTATTAGCCAATTATCCGGGGCGAAGGGTACTTATTTTGGGAGATATGGGTGATCTTGGTCACCAAGCCCGTAGTTATCATCATGAAGTAGGGGAATATGCAAAGGCCAAGCATATTGATAATTTATTAACGCTGGGTGTTTTAAGTCAGAGTACGTCTGATGGATTTAATTCATCTTCCAACGAGCAACCCAGTGGTGAACATTTTAGTACAAGAGAAAAATTGATGAAAAGCTTAGTAGGCATGCTTGAGTTCGAGGAACAGCAAATATCTATTTTAGTTAAAGGTTCGCGTAGCGCCCATATGGAATATGTAGTTAAAGATATAATGGACTGGCAAGACCAAACGATAATTGAGGGGCAGCTTTAATGTTACTTTGGTTAGGAGAGTATTTAACTCAATATTTCAGTGCCTTCAATGTTTTTTCTTATTTAACATTTCGTGCCATTGTCAGCACTTTAACTGCGTTGGCTATTTCTCTGTATTTTGGTCCTAAGTTAATTAGATATTTGCAAAAGATGCAAATTGGACAAACGATACGTGATGACGGACCCCAAAGCCATTTAGTAAAATCCGGCACGCCAACGATGGGAGGAATTCTCATTTTAGGCTCGATAATTGTCAGTATTTTATTATGGGCTGATTTGAGTAATACCTACGTTTGGGTGGTGCTTTTTGTTGTTGTTTGTTTCGGAATTATAGGATTTGTTGACGATTACCGAAAAGTTATCCGTAAAGATCCAAATGGTTTGATAGCACGTTGGAAATATTTCTGGCAAACCGTTGCAGGTTTGATTACGGCAATATTTTTATATCAATATGCTCAAACGCCAGAAGAGACTTCTCTGCTGATCCCTTTTGTTAAAGATGTATTGCCGCAGTTGGGTATTTTTTATGTTGTGATGAGTTATTTCGTTATTGTTGGCACCAGTAATGCGGTTAATTTAACAGATGGCCTTGATGGGTTAGCCATTGTACCAACTATTATGGTGGCTGGTGCCTTTGCTGTATTTGCCTATGTGACTGGACATGCTAATTTTTCAACTTATTTGAATATTCCGCATATTGCTTTAACCAGTGAATTAGTTGTGGTGTGTACTGCTATTGTTGGTGCTGGTTTGGGCTTTTTGTGGTTTAACACATATCCTGCTCAAGTTTTTATGGGAGATGTCGGCTCACTTTCACTTGGAGCTGCGTTGGGTGTTATTGCTATTTTAGTACGTCAAGAATTGGTGTTGTTTATTATGGGCGGTGTTTTTGTTATTGAAACACTCTCGGTTATTTTACAAGTTGGCTCTTATAAATTACGTGGTCAAAGAATTTTCAGAATGGCACCTATTCATCACCATTATGAATTAAAGGGCTGGCCAGAGCCAAGGGTGATTGTACGTTTTTGGATTATCTCGCTAATTTTAGTTTTGGTTGGTTTAGCCACACTGAAACTTCGTTAGTCAGTTAGTCAGTCAGTCAGTTAGTTAGTCAGTTAGTCAGTTAGTTAGTTAGTTAGTAATTAGCTTAAATGAATAAATTTACACAAAGCGCCGCTTATTAGCATCAAGAGTTGGCATAAAGAGGAATGCGAATTAGAACGATGAATATATCGCAATTTAAAAACAAGAATATTGTTGTGCTGGGAGCTGGGCTTACAGGAATGTCCTGTGTCCGTTTTTTACACAAATATGATCTTAGCTTTGTGGTAAATGACAGTCGTAAATCCTTAGTATGCTATATCGGTAGTAAAGCGGTAAATGAGAGCGAATTTAAACAATTATTTCCAAATGCTCAATTAGTGTTAGGTCGCTGGGATACTGAACTTATTAATAAGGCTGATTTGCTCATTGTCAGCCCCGGCATTGATTTGAAAGAGAGCAAAATTGATCAAATGATTAACATCCGCTGTGAAGTTGTCGGTGATGTTGAATTGTACTGCCAATTGAATAATCAAATGCAAGCCCCTACTAAAATACTGGCGGTAACTGGTTCAAATGGTAAATCAACAGTGGTTTCTTTATTGCAAAATTTAGCGCTGGGGCTAGGATTTAAGGCTGAATTAGGCGGTAATATTGGTGTTCCTGTCTTAGATATTTTGGCAGATAACCTGACGCAGGGTGAGAAACCCGAGTTCTTAGTATTAGAGTTATCAAGTTTTCAACTGGAAAACTTGCGTAGCATGCGTGCGCTGGCTGTAACTATATTAAATATTAGCGAAGATCATTTAGATCGTCATAAAACGCTGGCTAATTATAAAGCAATTAAACATGGTATTTATAAACAAAGTGAAGTTGCTGTGGTTAATCGTGATGATCCGTTAACTTTGTTTGATGAAACCTTGCTTAATGATAAATGTCTTAATGACAAATGTATTAATGAAGCTACAGATAAAGAAAAAAACTCATCTGCACCTGAACGAGTGATCTCTTTTGGTAGTGATAAACCTCAAAAGGGTCATTTTGGTCTTGAATGTATTGATCAGAAAACCTACCTGATGTTCGGTGAACAAGTCTTGATTGCTCTTGATAACCTACCATTAGCCGGATCACACAATGCTTTAAATTATTTGGCTGTTTTAGCCTTAGGCTTAAGTGCTAATTGGCCACTTGAAAATATGATCTGTAAACTGGCTGATTTCAAAGGATTACCGCATCGTTGCCAGCGCGTTGCAAGCAATGATGAAATCTTATGGATTAACGATTCAAAGGCTACAAATGTTGGTGCTACTTTAGCTGCTATCAACGGTTTGTCAGCAACATTGGCGAAGAATAATAAAATTATTTTAATCGCGGGTGGTGATGGTAAAGGGGCTGATTTCTCCCCTTTAGCTGAAGTGATTGACACAAAAGTGAGTCATTTAATCACTTTGGGTAAAGATGGGGAAGAAATCTTAAATTTGTGTAAAAACAATGGACTAGTAGAATGTATAACCACTCAAAGTCTGGAAGAAGCAGTACTTAGCGCTAAACAAGTTGCACACGCTGGCGATATTGTTTTGCTGTCGCCAGCATGTGCAAGTTTTGATATGTTCAGTAATTTTGCTCAAAGGGGTGAAGTATTTACCTGTGCAGTTGATAACTTACAGGAGGTGAAAGTATGTTAGCCGCTTTTGTTTCTTTAAAAGAACGTATTATCCTGTTCAAGTTGCCTGGTTGGTTGAGCCAGGAGGGCGGAAATGCAGAGACGTTTGACCGAAGTTTTGTCTTACTTGGATTTGCAATGTACATCATTGGTTTGGTGATGGTAGCAAGTTCTTCTATGCCAGTAGCTGAACGTATGTTTAATGATCCGTTTCATTTCGTGACGCGTCACATGATTTATATCGTGTTGAGCATGGGGGTTGCAGCTATTACTTTGCAAATTCCTATGGCTTGGTGGCATAAATACAGTAGTACACTATTACTATTTGGTTTAGTTTTATTGGTTGTAGTGTTATTTATCGGGCGTACCGTTAATGGTTCTACTCGTTGGATTGCTATTGGACCAATAACTATTCAGGCTGCAGAGCCGGCAAAACTGTTTTTCTTTTGCTATTTATCTGCGTATTTAGTACGACGAAGAGATGAAGTAATGGAAAACTGGCGTGGCTTTGCCAAGCCATTAGTTGTTTTTGGTTTACTCGCCTTTCTTTTATTAAGACAGCCGGATTTGGGAACGATTATCGTGATGTTTGTGACAACATTCGGTTTATTGTTTCTTGCGGGTGCTAAATTATGGCAATTCATTAGTATTGCCGGAGTTGGTTTGACCGCTATTGGTGCATTAGCCTATTTTTCACCTTACCGCTGGGCACGTGTTACTGGTTTTTTAGATCCCTGGAAAGATCCCTTTGGCAGTGGATATCAGTTAACTCAATCTTTGATGGCTTACGGACGTGGTGAAGCATTTGGTCAGGGTTTAGGTAACAGCATTCAAAAATTAGATTATTTGCCAGAAGCTCATACCGATTTTGTTATGGCTGTTTTGGCAGAAGAATTTGGTTTTTTTGGTATAAGTGTCGTTTTATTGTTGAGTATGATTTTAGTGATTAAAGCTTTAATGCTGGGTAGAAAAGCGGTTAGAAAAGAAAAGTTTTTTGAAGGTTTTTTTGCTTACGCTATTGGAATTTGGATGTGTTTTCAGGCTGGGGTAAATATTGGCGCCAGCGCAGGTATTGTTCCAACTAAAGGGTTAACGATGCCATTAATCAGTTATGGCGGTAGCTCGATGATAATCATGACAATATCATTAGCTATTTTAATTCGGATTGATCATGAACTACGGTTACAAAGTTTACAGGCAACAAGCGCAGGAGGGCGAAAATGACAGAATCACGAGAAACAATTAAACGTCCAGAAATTGATGTTGCTCAGAATTTAAAAGTTAAGTCTCCGACATTATTAGTGATGGCAGGTGGAACTGGCGGGCATATTTTTCCGGGCATTGCTGTTGCTGATAGTTTAAAAGAACAAGGTTGGAACATTCATTGGTTAGGCACCCGAAAACGAATGGAAGCGACCCTAGTTCCACAACATGGGTATGATATTTCATTTATAAGTATTGTTGGTTTGAGAAATAAAAACTGGCGGACATGGGTAACTATGCCGTTCAAATTAATGCAATCTGTTTTGCAATCGATTCAGATTATTCGTCAGGTTAACCCTGATGTGGTATTGGGAATGGGTGGTTATGCCAGTGCTCCGGGTGCTGTTGCGGCGTGGTTATTACGTAAACCTCTGGTTTTGCATGAGCAAAATGCAGTAGCGGGTATGAGTAATCGTTATTTAGCTAAAATAGCATCAAAAGTGTTATGTGCTTTTCCTAATGCTTTTAAAGCTGATGTTAAGGCTGAAGTGGTTGGAAATCCTTTAAGAAAAGAGTTTGTTCAAATTAAAAATGTTATTTCAAAGCAGCCGGCAATTAGCAAAAAAGTATTAGTTGTCGGTGGTAGTTTAGGGGCGCAAGTACTGAATGAAACAGTGCCTCAGGCGATGAAACAAATAAAGGTACAAAGTATTGATGTTTGGCATCAGACAGGAAAGGGCAATAAAGAAAAAGTATTAACTAGCTATCAAAGATTTGGTTTGCCAGAAGAAAAGGTAAAAGTGACTGATTTTATAGAAGATATGGCTGAGGCTTATCAGTGGGCTGATGTAGTTATTTGTCGAGCTGGGGCATTGACGGTCTCAGAGCTTGCTATGGCAGCAAAACCGGCTATTTTTGTGCCGCTTCCTCATGCAGTTGATGATCACCAGAGCAAAAATGCGATGTATTTGGTTTCCAAGGGTGCAGCAAGATTATTACCACAAAAAGAATTTAATGGTACGACTTTGGCTCAAATGTTAAATAGTTTATTTATTTCCGATACCGTAGTTCAATCTATGTCCAAAGCTGCTCACGATGCAGCTCATGCAGATGCAACAATTAGAGTGGCTAAAGTTTGTATGGGGTATGCAGCATGAATGAAATTTTAAATAACAATAATCCTTCAGTTCATTCTGCCCCCATTAAAGTGCCAGAGATGCGTAGAGTAAAACGCATTCATTTTGTTGGTATTGGTGGTGCCGGTATGGGGGGGATTGCTGAAGTATTACTTAACGAAGGTTATCAAATATCAGGTTCTGATATTAGTGAAAATCAAGTGGTGCAACGATTGACATCGCTTGGCGCAAAAATATTTATTGGTCATCATCAAAACAATGTTGTAGGAGCGAGTGTAATTGTTGTTTCTACGGCCATAAATTCGGATAACGAAGAATTACTTGCAGCTAATGAACTTCGAATTCCCGTGGTTCGCCGAGCTGAAATGTTAGCTGAGTTAATGCGTTTTAGGCATGGAGTGGCAATTGCGGGTACTCATGGAAAAACAACGACGACCAGTTTAATCGCCAGTATTTTTGCTGAAGGTGAATTAGATCCGACTTTCGTTATTGGTGGATTATTAAATAGTGTAGGTACTAACGCACGCTTGGGTACTAGCCGTTATTTAATTGCTGAAGCAGATGAAAGTGACGCCTCTTTTTTACATTTACAGCCTATGGTTGCAGTGGTCACTAATATAGATGAAGACCACATGGAAACTTATCAGGGAGATTTTGAAAAACTTAAAGATACCTATATTGAGTTTCTTCATAATTTACCCTTTTATGGCGTAGCGGTAATGTGCATTGATGACCCGATAGTTCAGGAAATATTACCCAGAGTCGGTCGTCAGGTGATCACTTATGGATTTTCTGAAGGTGCGGATATTCGCGCTACCAACTTTAGGCAAATTAAAGGGATGAGTTACTTTACCGTTGAACAAGCAGGTGAAACTCCTTTTGAGTTAAGTGTTAATTTGCCGGGACAGCATAATGTACTTAATGCCTTGGCTGGTATAGCTGTGGCAAGAGATGAGGGTGTGAGCAATAAGTCGATTGCCAGTGCGTTAACTGGTTTTGCCGGTATAGGTCGTCGTTTTGAACAATTGGCTGATTTAAGCACTGATAAAGGTCAAATGGTTTTAGTTGATGACTATGGTCATCATCCAACAGAAGTAAAAGCCACTATAACGGCAATGCGGAATGGCTGGCCAGACAAACGGTTAGTGATGGTTTTTCAACCTCACCGTTTTTCACGAACACGCGATTTATATGAAGATTTTGTTGATGTGTTATCTCAGGTAGATTGTTTGTTATTACTTGATGTTTATGCGGCTGGTGAAGCTTATATTCCTAGCGCAGATAGTAAAAGTTTAGCGCGAAGTATCCGCCAACGTGGTCAGATTGAACCTGTTTATGTTGGCAACGACACGGAAAAATTAGCACTGTTACTTAGCGCACAGTTGCAAGATGGCGACATGGTGATCACTCAGGGTGCGGGTAATATTGGTGCTATAGCGCGACAATTGGCCAATCATTCTTTATTGACAGTAAATGTTGCTGGAGGTGAAGTTTGAGCCTATTGAGAAATACAGTTCCAGATAAATTTTTTGAAAAAATGCCGGAAAAAATTGCGGTAGTATATGGCGGATTGTCAGCTGAAAGAGAAGTGTCACTAAACTCAGGCCGCGCTATCGCCAATGGTTTACAACAAGCTGGCTTTGAAGTTTTATTATTTGATACGCGTGATGAAGATATTTTAACCTTAAAAGATAAAGATATTGATTTAGTGTTTATTGCTTTGCATGGTCGTGGCGGAGAAGATGGTTGTATTCAGGGTGCTTTGGAGTATATGGGGCTCCCTTATACGGGCTCGGATGTGCTTGGCTCCGCTTTATCGATGGATAAGATACGCAGTAAACAGATTTTTCAATCTTTGAATTTACCGACAGCTCCATTTGTGATTGCTGAAAAAGCGCGTTATAAATCGGGTGATAATCAGCAAAATCAGGCAGAGCAAATATTAAATGAATTAGGTGGCAAAGTAATGGTTAAACCTGCCACTGAAGGATCTAGCATTGGTATGGCAAAAGCCGAAAACCCGGTGCAATTAGATAACGCATTAATAGCCGCTTTCGAGTTTGATGAATATGTTTTAATTGAGGCTTGGATTGATGGCCCTGAGTACACGGTAAGTATTCTGGGAGAGCAGGCATTACCGGTAATTCATATGGTTACACCTAATGAATTTTATGATTACGATGCAAAATATCAATCAACTAGCACGGTTTATAATTGTCCATGTGGCTTATCAGAAAAAGATGAACTGGCACTGCAATTAATAGCACTTAAAGCTTTTAAAGCAACAGGAGCAAAGGTGTGGGGGCGAGTTGATTTAATGCGTATAAAGCAAGGGGAAGCGTTGGGCAAGTGGCAATTACTTGAAGTAAATACTGTGCCGGGTATGACAGAAACTTCACTGGTGCCTAAAGCAGCGAAAGAATTTGGTTTAAATTTCAGTGAACTTGTTAAAAAAATTGTTGAGATAAGTGTGGCTAACGTCAGGGAAAAATTTGGTAATAAATGAAAAACATGACGGAACGCACAAACCAAAACGAGACAACTAGTGAAAATAAAGTTCACTGGTCGTTCTGGCTAGGCGTATCATTTTTTGTATTCGTTATTATTGTAATTATTTGTTCGGCATGGTTTTTAAACGAACGTTTGGAAGCCGATGAGTCGGTAGCGGTTACTTCAGTAAAAATTAGTGGAGAAATGCCGTATACTACGAGATCTGATATTAATTCAGCGATAGAAAATGTAGAACTGGGTAACTATTTTAAAGTAGATGTAAATGAAGTTCAGCAAAGGATATTAAATCTGCCTTGGGTTTATTCTGTTTCAGTTCGTAAACATTGGCCGAATCAATTAAAAGTTTATGTTATTGATCAAAAGCCTATTGCTCGTTGGAATGAAGATTTTTTATTAAATCAATTTGGAAATGCATTTCAAGCTCAGATGAACAGAGTAAAACATTCAATACCAACTTTTTTTGGCCCTGAAGGTAGCGAAAAAGTAGCATTGGAAAATTATAGAAATTTTAGCAAATTATTATATTTTAAGGAAATGAGTATTGATGAACTCGTTTTGTCTGAACGTTTTGCATGGCAACTAACCTTAAATGATGGGGTAACGCTGAATTTAGGAAGAGAAAAACGTATTGAGCGTATCCAGCGGTTTATGGATGCGTATCAGCAAATAAAAGATCAAAGCAGGAAAAATAATAATCAGCAAGTTGACTATATCGATTTGCGTTATGATACAGGATTAGCTGTCGGGTGGAAGCCAGCAGCTGTAAAACAGAGAGTTTAACTTTGATGTCAAAAGTAACAGAAAGAAATTTAGTGGTAGGTTTAGATATTGGAACCTCAAAAATTTCCGTCGCGGTAGGTGAAATTAGCCCAGACAATCAATTAAGCATTGTTGGTGTGGGTAATCAACCTGCACGTGGTATGGACAAAGGTGGTGTTAACGATCTGAATTTGGTGATTCAGTCGATTCAACGGGCAATAAATGAAGCTGAGTTAATGGCTGATTGCCGTATCAGCTCTGTGTATTTAGGTATTTCAGGTAAACATATCAGTTGTCAGAATGAAAATGGAATGGTGCCGATTAACGATCAGGAAGTTATTCAAGAAGATGTTGATAACGTTATACATACTGCCCGATCTGTCCCTATTTCTGCTGAGCGAAGAATGTTACATGTATTACCACAAGAATACAGTATTGACTGTCAGGACGGAATAAAAAGTCCGATTGGTATGTCAGGTGTACGTATGGAAGCTAAGGTACATATAATTACTTGTGCTAATGATATGGCGAAAAATATAGTAAAATGTGTAGAGCGCTGTGATTTAAGCGTCGATCAATTAATATTTTCAGCTTTAGCGTCAAGTTATGCGGTGTTAACTGAAGATGAAAAAGAATTAGGGATTTGTGTCGTTGATATGGGTGCGGGCACAATGGATATTTCGGTATTTACTGGTGGGGCATTACGTCATACTGCGGTAATTCCTGTTGCAGGTAATCAGGTGACGAGTGATATAGCTAAAATATTTAGAACACCAATGAGTCATGCTGAGGATATTAAAGTACAATACGCCTGCGCGCTGCGTCAATTAGTGAGTATGGAAGAAAATATTGAAGTGCCAAGTGTTGGTGGTCGTCCGGCTCGTTCAATGTCTCGTCATACTTTGGCGGAAGTTGTTGAACCTAGGTATCAGGAATTATTTGAACTTATTCAGGAGGAAATTAGAGAAGCAGGTTTAGAAGATCTAATTGCTGCGGGTTATGTATTAACTGGTGGGACAGCAAAAATGGAAGGTGTAGTAGAATTTGCAGAAGAAGTTTTTCAAATGCCGGTTCGAATCGCCAAACCCATGGATGTTTGTGGCTTAAAAGAATATGTCAATGATCCTAGTTATTCTACGGTTGTTGGTTTATTGCATTATGGTATGAGAGCCAGCGAACACGAAAGTAAAGATAAGAAGGGTAGTGAGGGTGTATCAGGATTATGGTCACGACTTCATACCTGGTTTAAAGGAGAATTTTAAAATAAATTAGTAGTAAAAATGAAGTGTAATCATTTTTGGTGGCAAGAAAGTTGTTAAACGGAGAGTAAAATTATGTTTGAACTGATGGAAGATCATAACGAAGAAGCGGTGATTAAAGTCATAGGTGTTGGCGGTGGCGGCGGAAATGCTGTTGAACACATGGTGAGCCAAACCATTGAGGGTGTGGAATTTATAACTGCAAATACTGATTCACAAGCACTGCGTAATTCAGCAGCCAATGTAACTTTACAAATTGGTTGTGATGTAACTAAGGGGCTTGGTGCTGGTGCAAACCCTGAAATAGGTCGCAGAAGTGCAGAAGAAGACAGAGAAATGATAAAGCAAACTTTACAGGGAGCTGATATGGTTTTTATCGCTGCCGGTATGGGTGGCGGAACAGGAACTGGAGCAGCACCTGTTGTTGCAGAAATTGCTAAAGAAATGGGGATATTGACGGTAGCAATCGTTACTAAACCTTTCCCGTTTGAAGGTAAAAAGCGTATGAATTACGCTGAACAAGGAATTGAATTTTTATCTAAAAGCGTTGATTCCCTGATCACAATTCCTAATGAGAAATTGTTAAAAGTATTAGGGCCTGGTACTAGTTTGCTCGATGCTTTTAAAGCGGCAAATAATGTATTACTTGGTGCTGTTCAAGGTATTGCTGAATTAATCACTCGTCCGGGTTTAATCAACGTGGATTTTGCTGATGTTAGAACGGTAATGTCTGAAATGGGAACTGCAATGATGGGTTCTGGTACTGCTTCAGGTCCGGATAGAGCTGAAGAAGCAGCTGAAGCTGCTATATCAAGTCCTTTATTGGAAGATGTGGATTTAGCTGGTGCCCGTGGTATTTTAGTGAATATTACTGCAGGTATGGACATTAGCATTGATGAATTTGAAACTGTTGGTAACGCAGTTAAAGCTTTTTCTTCTGAAAATGCCACGGTAGTTGTTGGTGCTGTTATTGACCCTGAAATGACAGAAGAGTTAAGAGTAACAGTTGTTGCTACTGGTATTGGTGCAGAGCGTAAACCAGATATTACTTTGGTGAATCCGGTTCCGCAGGTTGAGCAGCAAGTAGTCGGTGGTGATTTTATTCCTACCCCTCAAATTGATGTAAATGCATTAACTGCAACAATGCCTGAAAGTAATGCGCAAGCAGTGCCGGTTACAACAACAGCGGCAGAGCTAGAAAATTACTTGGATATACCGGCATTTTTACGTAAACAAGCAGATTAGGTTGAGAAATAAAATCAGAGATTTTGATTTTACATAATATTTTTGTTATATTATGCGCCCATATATAGAGCCCACCTAATTTTGGCGGCGTATTTGTGATGTGAAATTGATTCGTGTCATTCAGTATTTAGTAAAAGTATGGTTAAGGTCAGACTCTAAGATGAGAGTTGCAACAGGCGATATATGATTAAACAACGTACAATTAAAGAAAGCGTTTCAGCCATAGGGGTTGGATTACATAAAGGTGAAAAAGTGCAGATCACTCTCCGTCCTGCACCGGCAAACACCGGTATAGTATTCCGCCGTGTTGATCTGGATCCGGTAGTCGACATAAAAGCGACTCCTGATGCTGTTGGTGAAACCACTTTATGTACTTGTTTAGTCAATGATCAAGGGGTTAAGATTTCCACCGTCGAACACCTATTGGCAGCCGTTGCTGGTTTAGGTATTGATAACTTAGTTATTGATGTTGATTCTCCTGAAATTCCAATTATGGATGGTAGTGCTCTACCATTTGTCTATTTAATTCAGTCTGTGGGTATAGAAGTATTAAACGTCGCTAAACGTTTTCTACGTATTAAAAAGACTATTCGTGTTGAAGAAGGTGATAAATGGGTTGAGTTAAAACCTTATGAAGGTTTTAGAGTCAATTTCGCTATCGAATTTAATCATCCTGTAATAGCAAATACTTGTCAAACCATGAGTATTGATCTTTCAAGTTGTTCTTTTATTAAAGAAATTAGTAGAGCTCGTACTTTTGGCTTTATGAAAGATATTGAGTTTTTACGTTCACACAATCTTGCATTAGGTGGCAGTTTGGAAAATGCTATCGTGTTGGATGAATTCCGTATGCTAAACAGCGATGATTTACGCTATGACGATGAATTTGTAAAACACAAAATTTTAGATGCCATTGGTGATTTATACATGGGTAGTGCCAGTATACTCGGTGAATTAAATGGATTTAAGTCAGGCCATGCATTAAATAATATGTTGTTGCGAGAAGTGTTTAAGCAAACAGAAGCTTGGGAATGGGTTACCTTTGATGATGAAACTCATTCTCCTATTCAATATCAAGAAATCAGTTCGACAGCGTTTTAAATTGCGTATTGGTTTGCGTTAGTTAATTAGTGTAATAATAATTAAAAAAATCGGTCATTTGACCGGTTTTTTGCGTTTAGGGTACTGCGTTAGCTTTTAACCAATTAGTATAAAAGTGTCATTTAGTATTACTGTCTGTTTTTATTAGCCAATGCAGCTAATCTTTCTAGTGTTTTTCTTAACCCCTCAGGTGCACTTTTGGCTACTTCTTGAAGTTGTCCGGCAGTTTTTGGCGATATAAATTGTGTTTTTGCAGGAGCTTGTGGCTGTGGTGGAGCAACTTTGTTCCGGTAAGGCGATACTTTAATTTCTATTTGAGTAAAAGCGCCATCAGTTACAGACGACAATTTTGTACAGATATTGTTACGTTCAAATTGCAACCTTTGTCCCCAAACTGAAGAAATAACCTCTATAACTAATGATTTTTCTTTAAAATTTGCAATATGCCATGCATCTGCTGGTAGGTCGGGGCATATTTGTCGTACAATGTCAGCCAGTATGCTCAAAGAGTTGGTTTTTGTTGCGATTTGTGCCAAAGTGCCTGTAGTTGACTGGAATAGTGCTGACATATCAGCCGGTCTTTTTGTTTTACGCGCCATAAAAATGTGCCACAACAGTAAATTAAGTTTTAATTAGATAACTATGAGTTTAACACTACTATATCGCGGAAAGAATGTTAGATTTTCAATGAAGTTAAATAAACTTCATTGGCTATCGGCTGTGCTGATCTTTGCGATTATATCTGGTTTTGTTGTTCACCTGTTTATTTCAGCAAATGCTGTTCCTGTCTCAGGATATTATGCTGATGCAGAACTTACCGTAGATAGTGTAGGTGACTTAAGGCTGGAAGCAAATAAAACAAGCGATCCTAGAGTATTAGCGTTGACGATGAAGCTGGCTGAATTACAAAGCCACGTTTTACGTTTAAATGCACTAGGTGACCGATTAGCAGATGAAGCAAGTATTCCTGATACAGAGTTTAATTTTAATCAAGAGCCGCCCAGCGGTGGCCCTATTTTGCAGGCCAAAGAAGTATCAACTATATCAATAACTCAGATATTAGTTGAAATAACCGCTTTAGCAGAGCAATTGAGTTATGAAGAAAAACAATTGAAAATGCTTGAATCTTTAACTTTGGGTCACCATATAGAAAATACGAGTTATTTATCTGGTCGACCTATAAGTAAAGGCTGGTTATCGTCATATTTTGGTATTAGAAAAGATCCATTTAACGGCAACCCTGCTAGGCACAAGGGTGTTGATTTTGCCGGAAAAGAAAATGCTGAGATTATTGCTACCGCATCCGGAGTGGTTAGTTGGGCAGGTGAACGGTATGGTTACGGTCATTTAATCGAAATTAACCATGGTGATGGTTTCAAGACTCGTTACGGACATAATAAAAAATTATTAGTAACAGTTGGGGATGTCGTTGATAAAGGTCAAGTAATTGCACGTATGGGCAGTACGGGGCGGTCTACTGGTCCTCATGTGCATTATGAAATTTTGCGGAATAACACACAAATTAATCCGATAAAGTATGTTTATCGGAAGGCAAAAAAACGTAAGTAAAAGTATAAATATAAAAGTATAATTAGGTTTCTGTGATCGATTGATGTCGATTATTTTATTTTTAAACGGAAGAGAAGATCTCCCTTCAATAACACGGTTAATAAGATGTTTTTAAAGTTAATAACAAAGCTGTTTGGTAGTCGGAATGACAGATTACTGAAAAAAATGCAAAAAGAAGTAAATAAAATTAATGCACTGGAGCCTATTCTTGAAGCTTTAAGTGATGAAGAGTTAAAAGCAAAAACAGCTGAGTTTAAAGAGCGTCTTGCACAAGAAGAAACGCTAGACGCTATTCTTCCTGAAGCCTTTGCTGTCGTTCGTGAAGCAAGTAAACGTGTATTTGGTATGCGTCACTTCGACGTTCAGATGCTCGGTGGTATGGTGCTTAATGAAGGTAAAATTTCAGAAATGCGTACTGGTGAAGGTAAAACGTTAACTGCAACCTTACCAGCCTATTTAAATGCATTAACGGGTGATGGTGTACACATTATTACTGTGAACGATTATCTTGCGAGTCGTGATGCTAAATGGAGTCGTCCATTATTTGAATTTTTAGGGCTCACCGTCGGTTGTAATGTTGCCGGTTCAGACAAGTATGCTGCTTACCAGTCAGATGTAA
Organism: Alteromonadaceae bacterium; assembly: GCA_013216005.1. Lineage (GTDB taxonomy): Bacteria > Pseudomonadota > Gammaproteobacteria > Enterobacterales > Alteromonadaceae > JABSOI01. Next base: position 26,822 of record JABSOJ010000021.1, read on the forward strand.
CTTACGGGACGAACAATGAGTTCGGTTTTGATTACCTTCGTGACAACATGGCGTTTTCCCCTGAAGAACGTGTGCAGAAGAAATTAAACTTTGCCGTAATAGATGAAGTTGACTCAATATTAATTGATGAAGCTAGAACACCGTTGATTATTTCAGGACAGGCTGAAGATAGCTCTGAATTGTACCGTTCAATAAACCTGGTGGTTCCAACGTTAGAGCAGCAAGAAGAAGAAGATAAAGAAGGTGAAGAAAGTACCGGCGATTACACTATCGATGAAAAAGCGAAGCAAATATATTTAACAGAAAAAGGGCAACTCCGCATTGAAGACATCATGCTGGAAAAAGGTTTGCTTCAAGAAGGTGATACATTATTCTCAGCTTCAAATATAACGTTATTACATCATGTAATGGCTGCTTTACGTGCCCATAATTTATTTCAGAAAGATGTAGATTATATTATCAAAGACGGCGAAGTTGTAATTGTTGATGAACATACTGGTCGTACAATGGAAGGGCGTCGTTGGTCTGAAGGTTTACATCAGGCGGTTGAAGCAAAAGAAGAAGTTCATATTCAAAATGAAAACCAGACTTTAGCTTCTATTACTTTCCAGAACTTTTTCCGTATATATCAGAAATTGTCAGGAATGACAGGTACAGCAGATACAGAAGCGTTCGAATTCAGTCATATTTATGGTTTGGAAACAGTTATTATTCCGACCAACCAACCTATGATCCGTGATGATAAAGCCGATTTGATTTTTCTGACCACAGATGAAAAATATGAAGCAATTCTGGAAGATGTTAAAGATTGTGTTGAGCGTGGACAGCCAGTCCTGGTTGGTACTATCAGTATTGAAATTTCAGAATTTCTATCTGATATGTTTAAAAAAGAAAAAATTAAACATAAAGTACTTAACGCCAAGTTCCATGAGCAAGAAGCTGAAATTGTCGCCGATGCAGGTAAAGTTGGTGCGGTAACTATTGCTACAAACATGGCTGGTCGTGGTACCGATATCGTATTAGGTGGTAATTTAGATGCTTCGATTGCTAAATTGTCTAATCCAGGCGATGAGAAAATAGCTCAAATAAAAGAAGAGTGGCAAGTAGAGCACGACAAAGTGTTAGAATCGGGTGGTTTGCATATTGTTGCAACAGAACGACATGAATCTCGCCGAATCGATAATCAGTTACGTGGTCGTTCAGGTCGTCAAGGTGACGCAGGTTCAACTCGTTTTTATCTTTCTATGGAAGATGGCCTGATGCGGATTTTCGCCTCTGAGCGTATTTCAAACATGATGCGTAAATTAGGTATGGAACACGGAGAAGCCATTGAACATCCTTGGGTAACACGCAGTATTGAAAACGCACAACGTAAAGTTGAAGGTCGTAACTTTGATATACGTAAACAGTTACTTGAGTTTGATGATGTCTCAAATGATCAACGTAAAGTTATTTACGAACAACGTAATGAATTGATGGACGAAGCCGATATTTCTGAAGTTATCACTGCCATCCGTGCTGATGTAGTAACTGGCATAGTAGATCAACATATTCCGCAACAATCGCTTGAAGAAATGTGGGATATCCCCGGCCTTGAAGAACGCATGAAGGGTGAATTGAGCATTGAATTACCTATTGCTAAGTGGTTAGAAGAAGATAGTAAATTACACGAAGAAACATTACGTGAAAAAATTCATGGTGAAGTAGAAGGTGCATACACGGCTAAAGAAGATATGGCTGGTCCGGATGTATTACGTCAGTTTGAAAAAGCGGTAATGTTGCAAAGTTTAGATTCTCATTGGAAAGAACATTTAGCAGCAATGGATCATTTACGTCAAGGTATTCACTTACGTGGTTATGCGCAAAAAAATCCTAAACAAGAATTTAAACGTGAGTCGTTTGAATTATTCGGTGAATTATTAGAGAACTTAAAATACGATGTAATTGGCATCTTATCTAAAGTACAAATAAAAGCTGAGTCAGACGTAGAAGCTGTTGAAGAGCAACATCGTAAAGCAGAAGAAGTGCCGAAAGAATATAAGCATGAATCTGCTACAAACAGCACCGAGCAACAAGCACCAGTGAAACGTGTAGGTCGTAACGAAGCTTGTCCTTGTGGTTCAGGTAAAAAATATAAACAGTGTCACGGTAAATTAACTTAGTTAACACTTGCCCGTTTAAATTTTAAGTGATGAAAATGCCAGTCGATTGACTGGCATTTTTATGTACAGGGATGTACGTATGCCGTGATCACATGGCAGCTCCTAGGCATCCATGCCTTCGCCAATATACGTCATTGCATGATTATAAGACGGCGATGAATACTTTGCCAAAGCTTACGAAATGAATCGGCAGGATCTGTTAATTCAAGCGTGGTACATTCAATTTTTATTAGTCACTAAATAATATCAATTAGTTAAGTAAGTTACAGACAATATGATGTTGGTAGTCCCTTAGCCTATAACAAAACCTCCCGATATTTAGTGCATTATTATGCTGGCGAATACACCTTGGCAATTAAAGAAATTGATAATTGAGGCGATTATTTCTCAGAGGCATTTTGTGAGAGAGCATACATCTGGACTTATCTTGCTAATAAAGATGAACAAGGATTTGAAAAGCATGGTGAAACCTTCTTACTGGCATTTGGTGTAGCTGAAACTTATGTCGGTCAATTCAGCACTATTCTAAAGCAGAAAGGTCAAAATAAAGCGATAGAATTCATTCTACAAAAACTTCCTAATTTGGATGATAATTGATATTACTGTAAAGCAGAATTGAATTCCTGGATTGGAAAACCTAAAATCGCATTTGAGTTATTAAATAAAATGGCAGATACGGATCACATGCAGTTGCTGAAGATAGGTTCGGAACCCGCATTTTTATCGTTACATAATGAGTCGGAATTTATTAAATTCGTTAAATTTCTTAAATTTGAGTCGTTATATTATTTACATTAAATTAAATGAGTGCACGGCACAGAGTGATAAGATTTCTGTGCCGTGCTCCTTCTAACACATTCTTTCATGACCTATTTTCTCCTTATTTTGAGTTTTTTAGTTTAGTCTTTTCTAACTGACGTTCCGCACATAAAGCTGAGATTTAAAATCTGAGTTGATTTTCAGTAAAAAGGGCATCAGATTTTAAATA